>NZ_NWSW01000099.1:0-1851 GCF_002531805.1 Rhizobium sp. M1
CGGAACAAAGGGGCGGCTTCATCGGAATCGGCAATCTGCGCATGCGGTGGATGTCTGCATCGAATTGGCGAGGATGTGTCCGAGCGGCTAGACATCATCCCGGCGCAGTTCCGTGTCCTCGTCACCCGTCGTCCCAAATATGCCTGCCGCGCCTGCACCGACGGTGTCGCTCAATCCACAGCACCTGCTCGACTACCTGCAAGCTCAACGCTGTCGATCCGCTTGCCTATCTGACCGTCACGCTTACCGCCATTGTCAACGGCCACAAGCAAAGCCAGATCGACGGCCTCCTGCCGTGGAGTTATCCGGCAGGATAATATGTGCCCAAAGGCTTCTGTCGGCCGAAAGCGGTAATCTGCATCGGCCAATCATGCCAGCATATCTGAGACAATTTCCTCGATATTCGCATTGTGCAAGTGTTTTGCATGGCTTAATTCGGACGGCAGGTGCTCGCCCACGAAATAGCTTCGGGAGGCGAGATTGAGCATAGGGATATCTCCGTGCGAATCCCCCGCTGCCGCAAGGGCATCCCTGTCGATACCCAATTCGGCAATCAAGGAGTTCAAATAGCTGGCTTTATCTTCCGGCCAAAAATGAACGATGGTCCCCTTGTCTTGCCAGCCGGTACCGACGGCGTAATCTGCACCCAGTTCTGAGGCGAGCCAGCCGACAGCGAATTCCCAAGTGATGGACACAAGGGCGACCTTGACTCCGGCCTCTTTGAGGCGTGCAAACCCTTCTTTGACACCCGGAGCTAGACGAAGCTCCGACAGATGTCCGATCAGGGCAGCCCGGTCAAAGGGGGCGTACCACTCCAGCATTGTTTCGCGTCCGGCGGCAATTTCATCTCGCGAGCGGAGAAGCTCGAAAGCGTCCATTTCAACCGTACGGCCTAGTTTCCGGGCAATACAGCCGCAGATATTTTCGCCCCGCAGAATAGTTCCGTCTACGTCAAACGCAGCTAGTTTGATGGCGCTGATCTTCGGTCCCCCTTCGTGCCCTTTGGGGCCTACCAACCGTAGTAAAAGAAGCCGCCTACCGCAACGCCTCCTGTTGGCGCGAAGCAGCCGTCCCGTCATGGCGAAATTATCGACTACCTAAAGCATCTTGGTCGAGGTGCGACCGGCACACCGCTTACTCTGGAGTTCACGCCGTGCGACCTGCAGTTTCTGGACGAGGTCGGTCGTGCGAGTGAACAGCACCCGCCAACCGTTCTCGATCAGCGCGAGGTCGAGGGCCGCGGCGAGATGGCTCTTTCCGCCGCCCGGCGGACCGAACATGAGGATATTGGCACCTTTCGCGACCCAGCTGTCGCCAGCGGCAATGGCCATGACCTGGGCCTTGGAGACCATAGGGACTGCATCAAAATCAAAGCTGTCGAGCGTCTTTTCCGGTGGCAGGTTTCGCCTGGGCAAAATACGCCGACGCTTTGCGCAGAATCTCGTTGGCCTGACGAAGCTCGCGGCTCTCCCGCTCAAGAGCCTACATATTCTCGGCGACATCGTTCGGCCGGCCTGCTCGCTTACCGCTATCGACCTCGGTCTTCTTCACCCATTCGTGCAGCGTGCGTGGCCGGCGAGCAGCCGATCTTGGCCGCGATAGATGAAACGGCAGCCCACCGCGCGGGGTGCTCGGCTTCGTGATCCAGCACCATGCGGATGGCACGCTCATGGACTTCAGGCGAGAATTTGTTCGTTGTCTTGCTCATATCGGCTCCAATCTCTCATGAGTTGAAGCCTCCGGCAAACTCGGCGCGGTTCTTGAATCCCAAAAAGGGAACCGGCTATAGGCTTGTGTTTTTAAGCAAAACGTCACCCTCCACTCCTGATCTGAACCCTTCAAACTGGACCA
>NZ_NWSW01000100.1:0-1850 GCF_002531805.1 Rhizobium sp. M1
AGGCTCGCCAGCTTGCCGCTTGCCATGCGGAGCCCGCTAAAATTGGCCTTCATTTAAGCAGTTCGAGTGATGTGTTGGACATGCAGCGTGAAGGGTGCCGTCAGAATTTCCGATTCCAACCAATCTTTCCGCCGGCCTTTCTGATTTCGCCGCCTCAGGCAACGGAACCATTGCGGTGTAGCTGCTTGCAGAACCCGTTGCACGCCTGATAGTTATGCGACCTATGGGGCGGCGATCAGGATGAGACGCCGTATTGCCTCACCCAAGAGTGTTCCTGGAGAATAATGTCGTTGGCTCACTCGATGTTTTCGAATGCCTCACGGGTTGTTCCGATCGTATCCCCGCACCTGGTGCAGGTGACGGAGGTAGCGAAGCCGCTCGCGAGCGCGCCTCTCAATAGCGCTGTAGCGAGCGGGCGGCTTCGCGGGCGGTCATCATGTTTTCCGGTGGGGTCGGTTGTCGAAGGCCAACCTGGCGGTAAGAGCGCGGATGACGATCCTGTATTGTTCGGTAATGATCTCACTGCCCGACCTCTATACTTTCCGTCTGCCGCGCGGCATCGGCGAATGGCCCGAACACCAGCGCATGGCCTGTGTACTGCGCCAGATTTTCATTCGGCGCTGCACGGTCCGAATGAGGCCGTCGGGATACACGCCGGGGCATTTGACCTGCAAGCGTTCAAGCAACTCTCGCGAAGTTCGCCAAGGCTCCGCCTCGAACCATTCCTCGAGTTCGGCAGTGACGGCGAGTAGAGGATCGGGCCTCCGCCGCTCTCGCTTGGCCGCTGGCTTGGAGCTGGCAGTCGGTTTCACTTCACCACCACGCCAAGCAATCCGTAAGCCAGAAAGAAAGTCTTCGAGCGTCAGGTACATCGCCTTGAGCCAAAGGCATGTATCCTCCGGCGTGCGTGGGTCGTCAAGCAGCCGCTGGAAGAGTGTGGCAGGACGATGATAGCGCTTGATCACCTTGGCTCCGTCACGGTGCTTTTCTTTCAGCTTGAATGATGGCTGAAAGAAATTCACGAACAACCGCATTGACGAATAAAGCTTGGCCAGCTCCCGAGTGGCTCGCAGCCCCTCGAAGCGTCGGTATCCAACGATCTTGCGCACGATTGCGCCATTCTTCTGCTCGACAAATGCCTGATCATTCTTTCGGTAAGGGCGGCAACGGGTAAGTTCGATATTATCGCGCAAGCAATACTCATGAACACTCTCGTTCATGAACACACTGTCGTTATCGGTGTCGAAGCCCAGCAGCGGGAACGGCAGCAACTTGCGCAGTTCGGCCAACGCAGTGATCAGTACCGTTTGCTCGCGAACCATCCTTGAGGACCCGATCAATCGTCGCTGGGCTCATCGTCAAGAGTCGCCGGCGCGTCTCGCTATTCATATCGCCGTGTCCATGACGTTCCATCGCTTCGATTAGTGTTGGCAACAGGGGGTGTAGTCGCTTGCCGCAAATTCGATCCGACGCCTCCCAAACAACGACGAGCGCCGCCCGCACGTCGTCGCCGTAAACCCGGCGCCCTGGCCGAGGACCACCCTTCGCCGGTTTGCGTTCTCCTCGCAGCAGTCGCATCGCATGCTTGCGATGAAAGCCCGTGAGCGCCACGAACTCGTCTAACATCCTCGCCTTCTCGGCCCGCCCGCCTAACACATAGCGACAACTGATCGCTGCCACCAATTCCGCACGTGTCGCCATGCTGACCTTCCTCATCACAGCTCCCGAGGTTGATTCGGCGGGAGCAATTTAGATGAGGCAATAACCCATTCTCAGGGAGCAGTTCAGGCGAGGCAATGCGCGCGACAAACTGGCGGTGCCTTTGATTGTCGCGAATGAGGCTGGCCTGC
>NZ_NWSW01000101.1:0-1589 GCF_002531805.1 Rhizobium sp. M1
GGCGACGTTGTTGCCGGGGCCGCCGCCATGGGCCGGCAGCATGGCGGCCAGTTCGAGCTCGTAGTCCTTCAGCATCCGGCCGAGATCCTTGCGCCGTTGCGGGCTCAGCGTCGGCGGAAAGACATGCGGGCTGGCGGCGCCGATCTCGATGGCGTCATAGCCGATCTTCTTGACGCGGCGGATGGTTTCCTCAAGCGTATAGGCCGGCAGCCATGTCGGGTTGCTTGCATAGGGCCAGGTGTGCATTGCGAGCTTGATCGTCATCGAAGGCTCCCTCAGGCGGCGGATTGCTTGATGGTTTCCCAGGCGCCGTTCTGCCCGGAGACGAGAATGGCTTCGGCGATGCGCTCGATCTGCACGCCATCCCGGAAGTCGGGTGAAGCCGGCTTGTTGTCGGCGATGGCCTGCAGGAAGTTGTACCATTCGATCGATTTGATATCGATGTAGCCCTGCCCCATGCCGGCCACCGGCCACAGCTTGTCGCCGAAGGGCTGGTTCGGGCCGGAATAGATGGTGCGGAAGCCGAAGGCGTCGGCCGGATCGTCGGCAAAGGCGACCCGCAGTTCGTTGAGGCGCTGGTAGTCGAAGGCGATCGAGCCGCGGGTCCCGTGGATCTCGAAGCCGAGCTGGTTATGATGGCCCCAGGAATTGCGCGTCACTTCGATCGTGCCGTGCGCCCCGCCTGCAAACTTGATCATCGTCAGCGCGGTGTCGTCGACGTCGACCTTGCCCTTTTCCGAGGAGGCCGCCCCGCTCGGACCGAAGAAGCGGCCGGCCGGCAGCGGGCGTTCAGGGATGAAGGTCTTGACGATGGCGTTCACCTGCTCGAATTCACCGACGAGCAGGCGTGCGGCATCGATCACATGGGTGCCGATGTCGCCAAGCGTGCCGGAGCCGGCCAGCGCCTTGTTGAAGCGCCAGGAGAGCGGCTTTTCCGGGTCGGCGCCCCAGTCCTGAAGATAGTAGCCGCGGAAGGTCAGGATGTCGCCGATGCGGCCCTCGTCGATCAGGCGCTTGGCCATCTGCAGGGCGGGCGTGTGGCGATAGTTGTAGGATACCATCGTCACCACGCCGCTCTCGTTGGCGGCCGCCAGCATCGCTTCGGCCTCGGCCACCGTCATCGACATCGGCTTTTCGCACATGATGTGCTTGCCCGCCTTGGCGGCGGCAATGGCAATCTCGGCATGGGTGCTGTTGGGGGTGCAGATGTCGACGATATCGATGTCGGGGCGCGAGACGACCTGGCGCCAATCGGTCGCGTATTCGGCAAAGCCGTACTGCTTGGCAGCATTCTGCGCCAGTTCCTCGTCGATATCGACGACCACCTTGCGCTCGATGTCGACGGGGGACCCGAACAGGATCGGCACGACCGCGGTGGCGATGGAATGGGCCTTGCCCATAAAGCCGGTGCCGATGAGCGCAACGTTCAACTTCTTCACTGATAAGCCTCCAATGGCGGGCCGCGCATGCGCCGGTGCCCTGTTCCAGATCCCTGCGAGCCGCGAGGGCTCGATCGCCCATTTTGCGATGTTAACGTATACAACATCACAAAAAACTCGATGTCAACGATTACATTTTCGTTGACGGCG
>NZ_NWSW01000102.1:0-1457 GCF_002531805.1 Rhizobium sp. M1
TGAACGAAGTCCATCGCCCAGACGTCGTTGGGTCCGACGGCCATGTGCCGATCCTCGCGAAGCTTGGCTTTTACCCTCCGCTTCGGTGTCTTGTTCCGCAACTGTAGCCCCAAGTCCCTGTAAATGCGGTAAGTTCGCTTGATGTTGGTGCCCCAACCCTCGCGTTCCAACAGCACATGCACGCGGCGATAGCCGTACCGCACACGGATCTCGCAGATCTCGCGAATACGACGTTCCAGACCGGCCTGATCAGCACGGCGAGAGGTATAGTGGTGAGTTGATCGATCGAAGTTCAACGCTCCACAAGCACGCCGGAGCGAGATCGCCCAATCGCGGCACATGCCTTTCACCATCTCCCGCTTCCGAGCAGGCCTTAGAGCTTTCGGCGGATGACATCCTGCAACATCTCGCGGTCCAGCGTTAGATCCGCGACGATCTTCTTCAGGCGCGAATTCTCGTCCTCGAGCTGCTTCAACCGTTTCATCTCCGGTGGCAGCATGCCCGCGTATTTTTTCTTCTAGTTGAAATAAGTCGCTTGGCTGATCCCCACCTTCCTGCAGATTTCAGCAACAGACACCCCTTCATCACCTTGCTTCAGAATGAACGCCTTCTGAGCGTCCGAACACTGCGATGCTTTCATCGTCTTCTGGTCCTTTCCCAGCCAGGAAAATGCACCGGAAAACTCTAACCAAAACTGGTCCAGTTTGAAGGGTTCAGATCAGTTTTGAACACGCCAAGTGGCGCGGTGTGGGCAACCGGCAACGCGGATCGTGTCCCAGCACCTGGTGTAGGTGGCGGGAGGTAGCAAAGCCGAGTGCCCGCGCGCTTCTCGCTGCGCTGTAGCGGGTGAACGGCTTTGCGGGCGGCCATCAGTGTTTTCCGCTAGGGTCGGGTTGTTCAAGACCAACCTGACGGAAAGATCACCGATGACCAATGACATGATGAACGTGCGCTCACTTGTTGAGAAGAGTGCCGATGCAGATTTATTGCGCGAGATGATCGGCTTTGCCGCCGAGCGGCTGATGGAGCTGGAAGTAGGCTCGGCTACGGGTGCAGACTTCGGCGAGAAGTACCCCATGCGGCTAGCCCAACGCAACGGATACCGCGATCGGGATTCGAGCTTCCTTGAACCGTGCCGCATGGCAGAGAAAGCTCTGACGGCCGTTATCCAGGAAGCGTATATCCAGGGAATCTCGACCCGTTCTGTCGACGACCTGGTCAAGGCCATGGGTATGAGCGGCATCTCCAAAAGCCAGGTGAGCCGCCTGTGCGAAGAGATCGACGTCAAAGTGAAGGCGTTTCTCGACAGGCCGATTGAAGGTGAGTGGCGGTACGTCTGGGTGGACGCGACCTATCTCAAGGTCCGGCGTGGCGGCCGCATCGTCTCAGTCGCCGTCATCATCGCGGTGGGCGTCAACAGCGACGGTCGGCGCGAGGTCCCGGGTATGGAAGTTGGC
>NZ_NWSW01000103.1:0-1441 GCF_002531805.1 Rhizobium sp. M1
TTGTGCTGATCAGCACGGACAAAGCCGTGCGTCCGACGAATGTGATGGGCGCCAGCAAGAGGCTGGCAGAGATGGTTCTGCAGGCGCTTGCCGCAGAACCGGCCGTTGACAGAGTGCGCACGAATTTCTCCATGGTCCGGTTCGGAAACGTGCTCGGTTCCTCCGGATCCGTCGTGCCGCTGTTCCGGCAGCAGATCAAGGACGGCGGGCCGGTTACCCTGACCCACCCAAAAATAACCCGCTACTTCATGACCATTTCGGAGGCCTCGCAACTGGTCATTCAGGCGGGCGCGATGGCCGAGGGCGGGGATGTTTTCCTGCTCGACATGGGCGAGCCCGTCCGCATCGCAGATCTCGCCCGCAAGATGGTCGAGCTTTCGGGATTGACCGTCCGCGACGAGGATAATCCCGAAGGGGACATCGAGCTTTCCGTTACCGGCCTGAGGCCCGGCGAGAAGCTTTATGAAGAACTGTTGATCGGGGACAACCCTGAGACAACCGAACATCCCCGGATTATGAAGGCGCGCGAGGATTTCCTGTTCTGGCCGGAGCTTTCGAAGAAGCTCAGCTTGCTCAATGCGGCATTGGATCGAAACGATATGGTCGCGGCACGCGCGACCTTGGCAGAACTCGTCTCCGGCTATTCCTCAACCGGTGAGGTTTCGGATCTTGCCTTCACCGGCGCCGAAACCGTTCCGGCGGCCTGAAGACGACAACGCGCAAGCGTTGAGCGCGGAATTCAGCTTCGCACGACGGGCGCGAAGACTGTGCTGCCCCGCTCCAAGCAAATCAGGGCGACCATATAGGCGAAGATCGGATCCAGTGCCTTTTGGTTGAACATGATGCCGACGCTGCCGGTAACAATGTAGCTGCTGGTGAGCAGAAGAGCGAGCGCTATGGACAGGTCCCTGCCAGGACCGGGTTCCTTTTTCCACGCGGCTATCAAAGGCGCCAGGAGCAGCAGCGAAAGCGCCGCGATGCCGACAACGCCGGCGTCAATTCCCGCTGTCAGAAAGCCGTTATGGACATGCGAGAAGGTCAAGTATGGTCGCATGCTGTCTGGCAGTTCCGCCAAGACCGAGGCCATCCTGTTTTGCGGGCCATAACCGGTGAACGGGTCCTTGCTGATTGCTGATAGTGCGCCTTTGTACAAAGCGACCCGCGCGCTGAGTGAGGTAATCTCACCTTCACTGCGTTCAAGCGCTGCCATATTTTCCTGCAGCGCGTGGATGCGATGGATGATCTGGCCGCTGCCCAGCGCGATAAGTCCCGCAAACAGCAAAGAGCCGGTGATGGCGAGACTGCGCAAACTCAGATGGAAGCTGTGTTTGCGAAAATACCAGAGAAGGATGACGAGATGGATGGGAATGGCCAGCCACGCCGAACGCGTTCCCGAAAGCAGCACGCAGCCGAGGCCAGCGGCATATCCCAAGATCGCAAT
>NZ_NWSW01000104.1:0-1430 GCF_002531805.1 Rhizobium sp. M1
GGCCATCACGCGATCCGCATCTGGCTGTCTGGATCGAAGAACACGGCCTTGTCGAGATTGAAGGCAAGGCGGGTGTTCTGGCCTGGAGCAATGCCGGCATCGGCGCGCAGGCGGGCGACGACGGATTTGCCGCCGAGCTTGGTGACGGCGAAGGTGTCGGAGCCGGCCGGTTCGACGACTTCGATCAGGCAATCATCCTCGGTCAGCGAGCGCGCCTTGCGGTCAGCACCGTCAGGATCGGTCAAGGCCTCCGGGCGGATGCCGAAGATCACCTGCTTGCCGGCATAGGCCGACAGGCCGTGATTGCCGGAGACAACCCGCAGCCTCAGCGGCGCGCCGTTCGGCCGCTCGAGCGAGACGGCAAGCCCGGAGGCACCGGCCTCGACGGTGGCATTGAGCAGGTTCATCGCCGGCGATCCCATGAAGTCGGCGACGAAGAGATTGGCCGGGCTGTTATAGATCTCGGCCGGCGTGCCGAACTGCTGCAGCACCCCGTCCTTCAGCACGGCGATCTTGGTCGCCAGCGTCATCGCCTCGATCTGGTCGTGGGTGACATAGACGAAGGTGGTGCCCATGCGTTGATGCAGCCGCTTGATCTCGGTGCGCATGTCGACGCGCAGCTTGGCGTCGAGATTGGACAAGGGCTCGTCGAACAGGAAGACCTGCGGATTGCGCACCAAAGCCCGGCCCATGGCGACGCGCTGGCGCTGGCCGCCCGACAATTGCGACGGCTTGCGGTCGAGCAGATGGCCGATCTGCAGCATGTCGGAGACCTGCTTGATCGCCTTGGCCCGCTCCTCCTTCGGCACGCCGCGGATCTCCATGCCGAAGGCGATATTGCCCGCCACCGTCATATTCGGATAGAGCGCATAGGACTGGAACACCATGGCGATATCGCGCTTGGACGGATGCAGGCCGTTGATGGCCCGTCCGTCGATCCTGATATCGCCCGCCGTGATCGTCTCCAGCCCGGCAATGGTGTTGAGCAGGGTCGACTTGCCGCAGCCGGACGGGCCGACCAGCACGAGGAAGCCGCCCTTTTCGAGTTCGAGGTCGATACCCTTGAGAATGTCGACGGCGCCGAAGCGCTTTCTGAGACCGGAGATTTCGAGGAAGGCCATGACTTACCCTTTGACTGCGCCCGCCATCAGACCGCGCACGAAGTAGCGGCCGGCGAGGATGTAGACGATGAGCGTCGGAACGGCGGCGATCATCGCCGCTGCCATGTTGACATTGTATTCGACCACCCCGGTCGAGGTGTTGACGACATTGTTGAGCGCCACCGTCATCGGCATGGAGTCGCCGGTGCCGGCATAGGCCGAGGCAAACAGGAAGTCGTTCCAGATATTGGTGAACTGGTAGATGACGGTGACGACGATGATCGGCAGCGAGTTCGGCAGCATGATGCGGCGGAAGATCTGGAAGAAGCT
>NZ_NWSW01000105.1:0-1411 GCF_002531805.1 Rhizobium sp. M1
CGTCGCCGCGAAGACTGCCGTCCCTGCCCTTGGAAACAGATCGACCGATTGCCTCTCTGCGCGCGTCCGTCCAATCGGCAACGATGCGATCGACGATCTCGCCGCGCGTCTGCGCCTCGACCACATGACCATGCCCAGCATAGGCGTCGAGGCCCTTGTCGATTTCGCCGCGCGCAAACAGACGCGAGGCATCGCGCGCCCATTCGTGGCGCTGGCGGCGCACGCCGGCAAGCTCAGCGAAACCGATGCGTTCGCTGATCGCCCGGAACGCCGCGCCCGCCTGGATCGGCTGCAGCTGCATCGCATCGCCGACCAGCACGACCTTCGCCTCCGCCTGCTCGACGATGTCAAGCACGCGGGCCATCTGCTGCGACGACACCATGCCGGCCTCGTCGATCACCACCACGTCGCCGCGGTGCAGCGTGTCGCGGCCATTGGCCCACGTCAGTTCCCAAGAGGCGAGTGTGCGCGACCGGATGCCGGAACTGTCTTCGAGACCTTCTGCCGCCTTGCCGGCAAGGGCGGCACCGATCACCCGGCGGCCTTGGCTTGCCCAGGCAACACGCGCGGCAGCAAGCAGCGTCGATTTGCCGGCGCCGGCAAGGCCGACGATAGCAGCGATGCCATCATCGCCGGTGACATGACGGATAGCATCGACCTGTTCCGGATCGAGCCGGAAGCGCTTTTGCGGATCCAACGTCTCGATGCTTTCGATCGCCGCTTTCACATGCCGCTCGGAAACGCCGAAGCCGCGACGTTCCGACAAAACCCGCGCCGACTGCGCCATCTCATATTCGATGCGCAGCATACCCCGCGTGGTGAACACCGCCGGTTCGGAGGCCTTGCCCGTCTCCGTGTCGATCTCCTGCGGCTTCAGCAGGACGAGTTCGTTCGACGCCATCAGCCGCGCCCGGATATTGGCGAAGTCGGAGGGATCGTCGACATAACGATGCAGCGCCTTGGCGATGTCGCGTTCGTCGAAGGTGGAGCGTTCGTTGACGAGCTGCGTCAACAGAAGCTCGGGCTCGGCAAGCAGCCGGTCGGCCATTTCCTGGCGCCGCGCAAGATCGGCCGGCGCGAAGTAGAGTTCCCTGCCCTTCCTTGCCAGCGCCGCCTTCTCCGGTCCGAGATGCTTCTGCGCGATGCCGTCCAAGCCCTGTTCGGCATAGGAACGCCCGTCGAGCCGGATCTCGTGGCCGGCAAGCGCCAGGTGCCGATTGGCGGTCTCGGCCCAGGCGATCTTCCAGGCTTTCAGGGTTTCCTTGTCGCCGGCCCAGACCTTATAGACGATCTTCCCGTTCGGCCAGTTCGGCGTGACGACACGCAACGGTTCGCCATTTTCTGCCAAAATTGGAGTGCCTTTCGGGCCGAACCCCTCCTCGGTCAGCGGCCGCAGCGTCGTCATCAGGTG
>NZ_NWSW01000106.1:0-1340 GCF_002531805.1 Rhizobium sp. M1
GAACTTCAAGAAGTAACGGCCTCACGTCACCGCTTACCTCGTCATGACAATAAAGCGACTTGATACTGTGACTCACGCTTGTGATTTGGAGGCGCGCTATCGACCAATCGCGTTGAAGGCTGTGGTTGCTGCCTGTTGCATACGCTCTAAAATAGATCATCACAGATCTGGCAAAAGAGAACCTCGTCTATTGGAATTTCATTTCGACCGTTACTCGGAACAGGAGCGATAAACGTAGCGGGATCGAAACTTTGATTGTTGGCCGATGAGGCGCATGTCTTTTCCATGGTAGTTGGCTGGTCATACCGCGTATTAGAACTTGCGGAGGCGCTGGCGCCGACCGTTGGGCATCACATAACGCCGGCGCCGACCGTCAGTGTTTTTCGCGCGGACTCTGCAGCCAAGAATGTCCCCAAGTTTCAGCAACCGGGAACGCTCTTCATTCTGCAAGGGACGGAAAAGCTATCTTGTCCCGGCAACGTCCACATCGTTGATCCAGATCATTTTATGCTGACTTCGGCCCCTGTCGCATTCCACATCGATACCGATGCTGCCGTCACAAAGCCGTTGCTGTCTGTCCACGTAGCGTTTGACCCAGCCACGGCAATGGATATCGCTTCGCAGATGGAGTGGCAAGGTGGCGCGATCAGCAAACCTGCGGCGATATGCCAGACGTCTGGTCGGATCGATGATTCAATGAAAGACTTTCTCTACCGCCTGCTGACAACGCTATGTGATCCCCTGGCGTGTCGAATTTTAATTCAAGGCCTTATTCGCGAGCTTCACTTTTTGTTACTTCAACGCGATGAGGGCAGCGCAATTCTTGCTGGGCTCGAGGGAAGGGGGGCACGTGGCAAAGTACTCAAGACCGCCGCTGAACTCTTGGATCGGCGGCGAGTTGGAATCACAATTAACACGGTTGCCGCGTCGGCCGAGCTTGGGCTTTCGTCGTATCATAGCCATTTTAAGGCACTATTTGGCTCCACACCGCTCGAATATCTGAAGGCGGCGAGGCTTCACGACGCCCGAAATTTGCTCAGGTCCCGCGATGTGAACATTGCCGCAGTCGGACAAGCGGTCGGCTATAAGGGCACGTCCCAATTTAGCCGAGAATTCCATCGGCACTTCGGTCGTACTGCGCGTGAGGAGCGGAAGCTTTTGGAGATTTCCAAAAGTAACTCCGACCTCGTATAATCAATTCGATCATCTTCCCAGTGTCCACCAGTTCGAACGAATGCCTATATCTGAAGGCATCATTAGCGACATAATGCGGTTCCATAAGATAGATTACGCCACGCCTACATTGTAGCCGCAAAGTTAGAATGTCCTGATTCTGCAAA
>NZ_NWSW01000107.1:0-1313 GCF_002531805.1 Rhizobium sp. M1
ATCCGACCGACAAGGGCAAGGTTCCCGGCTGCACCTATTGCAACCCGCAGGTCGCTTCCGTCGGTCTCACCGAAGCCAAGGCCAAGGAGCTCGGCCGCGACATCCGCGGCGGCCGCTTCTCCTTCGCCGCCAACGGCAAGGCGCTCGCGCTCGGCGAAGACCAGGGCATGGTCAAGGTGATCTTCGACAAGAAGACCGGCGAGCTTCTCGGCGCCCATATGGTCGGCGCCGAAGTCACCGAGCTTATCCAGGGCTTCGTCGTTGCGATGAACCTCGAGACGACCGAGGAAGAGCTGATGCACACGATCTTCCCGCATCCGACGGTCTCCGAAACGATGAAGGAAGCGGTGCTCGATGCCTATGGCCGTGTGCTGAACGCTTGATAATTTCCAGGGCCGCCCTTTATCCCAGGGCGGCGAAGCCGTCCCTCAGGCGGCGAAGCCGTCCCTCAGGCGACGAAGCTGTCCTCCGTGATGGCTTAAGCCGCTCCGGGGTAGAAAAAACGAAAGGAAATCATCATGTCCATGGAGACGCAGGCGTTGCTGGTGTTTTTGCTGATCGGCCTGGTGGCAGGCTTCCTCGCAAGTCTGGTCGTCGGTGGCGGCGGCTTGATCAGATGTCTTCTCAGCGGCATCATCGGCGCCTTCGTCGGCGGCTATCTGTTCAGCGCGCTGGGCATTTCGCTGGGCATTGAAAATGCCCTTGTCGTGCAGATCATCCACGCCACCGTCGGCGCGATCATCGTGGTGCTGGTTGCCAGGGCAGTCGCTTAGGGGGAAGGGCAGACATGGAGAGCGTGGGCTGGATTTCGGCAATCATCATCGGCGGGTTCGCGGGCTGGCTCGCCGGCAAGCTGATGGATGCACGATACGGGATTTTCCTGAACATCGTGCTCGGCATCGTCGGCTCGGTCGTCGCCACCGCCATCCTCGCCCAGTTCCATGTCCAACTTGCCGGCGGACGGCTCGGTTACTTCGTCACGGGTTTCCTTGGCGCCTGCCTGCTGATATTCCTTGCGCGGCTGGTGCGGCGCTAGATCGAAGAGATGATGCCGCTTTAAGGGCGGCGGAAAGCTGAAACTGCAATGGTGACCATTCTCGATACGATCAATCCCGACGCCAAGCGCGTGCGCCATCCGGAAAAGGCGCATCGGCCGGATACGGAAGTCATGCGCAAGCCGGACTGGATCCGCGTCAAGGCGCCGACCTCCAAAGGCTATGCCGAGACGCGCGCGATCGTGAAGGAGCACAAGCTCGTCACCGTCTGCGAGGAAGCCGGCTGCCCGAATATCGGCGAGTGCTGGGACAAGAAGC
>NZ_NWSW01000108.1:0-1255 GCF_002531805.1 Rhizobium sp. M1
CCTTACCAGCCCTTGACATGCCCGGCTACTTGCAGAGATGCAAGGTTCCCTTCGGGGACCGGGACACAGGTGCTGCATGGCTGTCGTCAGCTCGTGTCGTGCGATGTTGGGTTAAGTCCCGCAACGAGCGCAACCCTCGCCCTTAGTTGCCAGCATTTAGTTGGGCACTCTAAGGGGACTGCCGGTGATAAGCCGAGAGGAAGGTGGGGATGACGTCAAGTCCTCATGGCCCTTACGGGCTGGGCTACACACGTGCTACAATGGTGGTGACAGTGGGCAGGGAGCACGCGAGTGTGAGCTAATCTCCAAAAGCCATCTCAGTTCGGATTGCACTCTGCAACTCGAGTGCATGAAGTTGGAATCGCTAGTAATCGCGGATCAGCATGCCGCGGTGAATACGTTCCCGGGCCTTGTACACACCGCCCGTCACACCATGGGAGTTGGTTTTACCCGAAGGTAGTGCGCTAACCGCACGGAGGCAGCTAACCACGGTAGGGTCAGCGACTGGGGTGAAGTCGTAACAAGGTAGCCGTAGGGGAACCTGCGGCTGGATCACCTCCTTTCTAAGGAAGCTGTGGAATTGGTAAGACGATCGGCTGGATCTTCGGATCTCCCCGATATGAACCTTCCCGTGCTTTTTAGAACATAGATGGCACCAGTCAGGTGACCATCGCAACGTAATACGCCGCGTAGACTTCGGTCACGACGGTATGGCGGGCTGCGCCGTCCCCGTTTCTCTTTCTTCAAGAAGACAAAGAACCGCGTCGATCCAGTTGAGGCTGGACCGGTTTGACGAGAATGGGCCCGTAGCTCAGTTGGTTAGAGCACACGCTTGATAAGCGTGGGGTCGGAAGTTCAAGTCTTCCCGGGCCCACCATTCGCATCTGCGAATGAGGGTTGGGAATAGACGGCAGGCGCGGAAAGTTGCCGAACCTGGGTTTTGCCCGGGCGATCGAGCTGATGGGGCTGTAGCTCAGCTGGGAGAGCACCTGCTTTGCAAGCAGGGGGTCAGCGGTTCGATCCCGCTCAGCTCCACCAAATCGATTGGTGTTGAGACTGACGGTAACCGAGCGAAGCTCGCAAGCGTGAAGCGCGCGTCGCCAATCGTTTGGCGCCCCCGCGGAGCGCCTTCGGCGCGTGAGCGGCAAAATTGTCTTTTGAAGAAATAAAAGTTTGCACTGGCTTCGAGCTAGTGCCTGTTCTGCATACATTGTGAAGAGAAGATTGATCTGGAGGCTTCCAGGTGTTTTGGGTT
>NZ_NWSW01000011.1:0-202381 GCF_002531805.1 Rhizobium sp. M1
CAGGGGGCGGATTGCCTCGGAATTTGCATTCTGCCCGTTGCCGGGCGTTCGAAAGGGCGAGACGTGTCCGAATAGAGCGTCGCCCAGGCGTCCTCGTCGATATCGGCCTTGAGCGCCGTGCGCAGGCTCTTGTAGGGATCGTTGGCGCCGAGGAAGTAGGCGTGGCGGACGAAGAAGCTTTCCTCGTTGTAGTCTGTGTCGATGAACCAGGCGGCGATGCCGGCGGTGTCGTTCGAGCGTATGTCCCCTGTGTTCGGGTCGAACACATCGACGCCGTTCACCTTGACGCGGATCTGCGGACCGCCATCATCGAGAATATTGACATCCGGCTCGCCAAAGACGACGAACATGTTACCCCGGCCGGTGTTCTTCAGCTCCTCCGACATATGCATGTCAGGGTTGATGCGCGCCTTGAGGATTTTCAGGCTGCCCAAGCTCCCGAGTTCCGACGAATGGGCGTCGAAGTTGAAGGCGCAGGCGATCAGCACGTCGAAGCGGGCGTCGACCGCCTCGCGTGCAGCGGCGACAATGTCCTGCCGCCCCACCGTGCCGTATTCAGGCCCGATCAGGATTGCGGCACGGCGCTCCGGCCCGCTCTCGCCTTCGATGAAGGTGCCGCTCGCGCCGATGAACTTGCCACCCGGCCAAGGCGTCAAGCTGTCGAAGGTGATGCGGTCGCCCTTGTCCTGCTGCTTGACACCTTCCGACTTGAGATAGTCGATGACGATCGCCGCGAAGTCCTGGCCGGCGAGATCGGCGTCGGCGGCAGAGCGTCGGCCTTCTACGGCCGCGATGTCGTCGATCAGTTCCTCTTCGCTCGCCGGTAGAACGCGGTGCGGCGACAGGCTCTCCACCGTGAAGGGTCCGGCGACACGAACGCGATTGGTGTCGGCGTACGGCTTGTCGTAGAGATATTCGACATCGGCCCGTGCGGCGATCGAGGCGTCGATCTCAGTCTGGCGGGCAATTCGGGCTTCCCACCAGGCTTTGTGGACACCTCGGACATTATCGGACCACGACTTGTCTGGCTCTCGCGGGATATCCCATTCCTGCCAATCCTTGCCGACAAGCTGATTCAGTTCCGCCCGACGCGGCTCCAGCACCGCCTGCCACTTTTCCCAGATGTCATCGATCAGAGGGTTGTTAGCGATCGACTTCAACGTGATGTGCGGCACGCGCTCGTAGACGAAACCTTGGCGGATGTCGTTCCGGACGGGCGTGTCCGCCTGAGGACGCTGCGTCAACGCGGCTTCCTTTGCGCGTCCTTCGCGACTATCAGTCAGCAGATACCAAGGATAGCGCGCCGCCATCATACGCGTGCGAGCCAGCGCCAACGAGACGCGACTGGTGTCCATGGTGATCCAGCGCCGTCCCCATTGTTCCGCGACATAAGCGGTAGTGCCGGAACCACACGTGGGATCGAGAACGAGGTCGCCAGGGTCTGTGGCCATCAGGATGCAGCGTTCGATGATACGGGGAGATGTTTGTACGACATACACTTTCGGATCGGCAAAGCCGGAGATGACCGTATCGTCCCAGAAGTTGGTATATGGGAACACTGAGAAATCATTGAGGAAACGTACGTACCGCATTGTGTTGCCAACGAATATCATCCGCTTGGCTGCAGCTAACCGTCTTAATCCGGTCAGGTCAGTTTTGAACGTTCCCTTGCCTGTCTTGAAATTCTTGCCCTCGTACGTAAAATCTCTAACGTCTTCGCCCTGAGCCGGTCTTTGACTGGTGATATTGTCGTGAGCAAAAATTCGGACGTCAGTAAAGCCGCTCTTAGACCAATCCTTTAGTGTTCTTCGCTCTCCTTGTGCATTCTCGCCTAGGCTGTACTGCGAGGCACCTTCGGCTCCTGCAATCTTTGTTTGGAACAGCGACCTAATTTTCGGACTATCAGATTTTCCATACCACAGCACGTAGTCGAATACAGATGATAGCGCTCCAGAGGATGAAGATGTCGTCTTGAGGAAGGCTATTTGGCTGACGTAGCGCGTCGAGCCAAATACTTCATCCAGAACTGTGCGGACATTTTGAACATTGTCATCGCTAATCTGCACGAAGATCGACCCATTCTCCGTCAGCAAATCGCGCATAGCCGTCAGTCGGTCGCGGAGATAAGTTAGGTAAGAGTGAATGCCGTCTTTCCATGTGTCGCGGAACGCCTTCACCTGCTCGGGCTCGCGAGAGATATCGGATTGCTTGCCGTCCTTGACGTCGCGCGACTGCGTCGAAACCTGCCAGTTTGAGTTGAACTTGATTCCGTAGGGCGGGTCGAAATAGATGCACTGCACTTTGCCGCGCAGGCTCTCCCGCTCGGCCAGGCTCGCCATTACCTGCAGACTGTCACCAAGGATCATTCGGTTCGACCAGTGCTGGTCGTGCTGGTAGAACTCTGCGCGCTGGTCGGGCTCGATGCCGTTGAAGTCGGCGAACAGGTCCGGCGCGTCAGTCTGCGCTTCCCGGTTCGCCGCCGTCCGGCGCTTCAGGTCGTCGATGATCGCCTTGGGGTGAATCTTCTCCTGAATGTAGAGCGGCGGCACGTTGACCACGAGGTCGGACCAGTCCTGACGATCCTTGCCACGCCAGACGAGTTGCGTGTCCGACAACGTAAGCCGTCCTGTCTCGGCCAATTCCTCCATTTGCTCGTCGGTGATGGTGATGGTCGCGCCGTTCCAGATCAACTCGGGCTTGCCCGGCTCCTCCGAGGTCCGTGTCATGCCGGGCGAAAGCGGCCGAGCACGCGGATAGTGCATCGGCGGCATCGGAGAGGTGTCCTCGTCGCGCCGGAAGAAACTCTCCATCTCGGCCGTTGGAATGTTGATGCGGCTGGCGCCTGCATGCTTCAGCGCATCAATGATGCGGGGGGATTTGGGGGTACGGGCCATTAGGTCAACCTCGCTCCAGGGGAGCCATAAAATGTCGGATTCCGTGAAGCTTCACCAATGCGGCGATCTCGCCGGGCAGTTCGTTCTCGGTGACAAGTAGCGCCTCGATTGGTGTGGCCTCTCGAACATCCATGGCCTGCCGTACCGCACGATACTTGACGCATTGATATACGCCGCGTCGCAAATCCACGTCGTTCGAAATGCGGGACTTGACCTCGACGACGATGGTGCGATCAATCAATTTATAAACGACATCGATCCTGTCACCCGAGTCCAGATCAACTTCAGTGTCAGTCGTCGCCTCGGCGAAAGCGTTGTCGACCAATCCGGGATTGTCCTTGATCCACAGCCGAAGGGCTTTGTGATATGGTCCTTCGCCACCGCTGCCATAGTTTCGACCGGTCTGGATACCGTCCTTTTCGGTACCTCGCTTGCGGTCTTCGCGCTCATTCTCAATCGCATGCCCATCAAGAGGTGCATCGAAAACCTTCCGGTAGAGATCAGCCCACTCGGCTGCGGAAACCTTGTAGACTTCGCCCGCTGCTCGCTCGAAACTGTGCTGCCAGAGGTTAGGGAAGCGCGTCTTGGCGTCGTCGCGACCAAGACGCTTCTCTTTAAAGCGGTGTGCCATAAACGAGCCGGCGCCCTTGCTGGGCTGTCGATCCTTTTGGTTGACCGCCAGGACGTTGATTAGGGGAGCCGTCGGCTCGACCATCTGAATCTTGCCCATGAGGGAGCCGACGACAAACCCGAGGCGCGTCCTGAAGATAGTGGAGAAGCCTGCCTCGCCTTCGAGCTTCGCGCCAATTTCCCCGTAGGTCATCGTCGAACCATCCAAGGCAACCGCGATCAGAAATCGCATGGTCGGTGCAAGCCCGTGTGTGATCAGGTTGTCGTTTGTCGCCGCATAAGGCTTCAGTTTAGCCATTCTTCGCCTCCAGCAACCTTACAACCAGCGCGGAGAAGTCGTCCTCCATCACCGTCCAGTCCCGAAACTCAGCAAAATCCCAACGGCCGAAGCCACCGAGGGCATTGACACCCTTCACCCAAAGGTCCCGCGTCGTCTGAGCCTTCGCCTTGTCAGCTTCATCGCGAATACCCTTGACCTCCAGGACGATATTAAGCGGCTCCGCGCCGCCGTCATCAAGCCGCACAAGGAAATCAGGGACGTAGCGACGCAAGACGCCGCCATCGAGATATGGAATTTCGAAGCCCATCGCCTGGTTCTTGGCATAGGCCATAACGCGCGGGTGCCCTTCCAGCGTCAGCGCGAGCTGTTCCTCCCAGGTTGAATCGAGGACGACATGGCTGATGTGGCTCTTTGCAGGCCGAGCCCCAGTCGTCCAGCACGGCTTTGATGTGATGAAGTTGACGTGCCGCGTGGATCCCTTGGGATTGTAGGGATCGAGGACCGCAAGGATTCGACCTTCGCCGCCGCGCGTGAGCGCGATGTCAATCTTCTCGGCCGCGCGGGCAAGCTGGTCTTGGTAGAGGATCGCTCCGACAGGTACGCCCTTCGTGACGAGATAGCCCTCGTCCAGCCATCGGCGCGCCAACCGTTGGATCTGCGGAAAGAGATGTTGCTTGGGAAAGCCGTCATCATCACGGAAATGGGTGTAGAGAAGGTGCTTCGCGAGATTGAAGCTGATCTCGGATGGTCGCAGCCGCTCAAGAACGGCCGGCGTAATCGTGACACCAGCACCGACGATGCCTTCCATCACGACAGAAGTCGGTCCTATGTCTTCGGGTGTAATCACCAGACGGCTGTCGTCGTTAAAGACAGCTTCCAGCTTCTCTGATGGCAGTTCGCGCCGGTAGCCACTGACGCGTGGGAAGACGATCTCCAGGCTTGCCCGCTCCTTGACCGCGTGCACGCGGGTCACGGGCTTCGGCTTCGTCGGCTTAGCGACCTGTGGAGCGGACGCGAAGTCGAAGGGGATGCCCATGATGTCGGCATACTCGACATCAAACAGGCCGGTCTTCGGGTTCAGCTCGTAGGACTGGCGACGTAGCCCCCGGCCGACCACTTGTTCACACAGGAGCTGCGTGCCGAAGGCACGAACGCCCAGGATGTGGGTGACGGTGTTCGTGTCCCACCCCTCTGTCAACATCGACACCGACACAACGCAGCGGATCTGCTCGCCGAGTCGGCCGTGACGGCCGACTGTGTTCATCACCTCGCGCAGCAGCGCGCTCTCGTCGGTCGCGGTCCCGATGCTGCCGGCGCCTTCCCGGTCTGCCATCTCGCGTCTGAACTGCTCGATCTCCACTTTGGCGGCCTCGTGGAATCCTTTGTCCAGCACGTCCCCGGATTCAATTTGGCGCGAGTCGATGAGCAGCGTGCGCGGGCGTGGCAACCTAACGCCGTTTTCGTCATAGTTTCGGAATAGTTCGAGATGTCCTGCATGGAAGGCAGCGCGTTCGCCTTCTTCGACGTCGCCTCGCTCGAATCCTGCGATCCATTCGAACACGAGCTTGGAGATTGCGGTGTTCTGGCAGACCACGATGAAGACCGGCGGAACCTCAATTCCTTCGCGCTTCCACCGATCGAACTCACCCTCGTAGTGGCTGTAGAGGGCATTGAGGGCGGTCCTGAGCTGGTTTGGAAGATCGAATGGGCTGAGCTTGTTCGCGCCGGCTGCTGTTTTCGGTAGGTCCTTTCCGA
The DNA here is from genome assembly GCF_002531805.1 of Rhizobium sp. M1. Taxonomy (NCBI): domain Bacteria; kingdom Pseudomonadati; phylum Pseudomonadota; class Alphaproteobacteria; order Hyphomicrobiales; family Rhizobiaceae; genus Rhizobium; species Rhizobium sp. M1. The sequence goes on from NZ_NWSW01000011.1 coordinate 5,560, forward strand.
TGTGCTTCCAAAGATCGCGGTAGATTACCGAGTCGGTCTGCACGAGATTGTCCGTCACCGGGACGCGCGGAAGTTTCACGATGCCGCATTCGATAGCGTCGATCAGGCTGAAGTCGGAGACGACCCACGGAAACAAAAAGCCTTCCGGATATCCCGATCCTTTCAGGAAAAATGGCGTCGCGGAAAGATCGTAGACAGCGCGAACACCCTTCGACAGCTTTCGGTCGAGCGCCTCGATACCATTGATCCAAAGACGCGCGGCTTCCTCGTTCTCGGCTGCCTCTTTCTTGTCGTCGCCAGTCAGGGGCGCTTCATCGTCTCCATCCAACTTGTGGCGATAGCAGTGATGCGCTTCGTCGTTGATCACATTGACGCGGTCGAAATTCAGCAGTTTTTCGCATGCTCGCTTGAGCATGTCCGCGTCCGTTTCGGTAGTATTTACCGGCTCCGGCGAGTTGCCTTGAAGGAAGCTCCGAGCGACCTTGGGGAGAGCAAGCGTCTCGCGGTGCTGAAACGAGTGGTAATTTGTGATCACGATTTCGGCCCGACGAATGTCCGGCAGCATCTCCGGCGGCACGATCTCGCGAGTCTCGTAGTAGTTATCGGCCTCGCTGGGCAACAGGACTCGCAGCCGGTCGCGGATTGTGATGCCCGGTGTGATGATTAGAAAGGCGCGGGAGAAATCCTTCGAGGCACGCCTGACAGCATTAACTGTTTGCCATGCGATGAGCATTGCCATCACAGTCGTCTTGCCGCTGCCCGTAGCCATCTTCATCGCCAGGCGGAACAGTGCTGGATTGGCTTCGGCATTGGCGGCAGCTATGTCATTTATGAAAGCCTTCGTGGCGGCGCGCTTCGGCGCCACCTCTGTCAACCAGATGATCGTCTCGACGGCCTCAACCTGGCAAAAGAAAGGTCTCGGTCCGTTGAACTCGTGCATCCGCCAATGCTCCAGCAGTCTCTGCGTCGCCGCTGTTACTCCCCAATCTGCCGGATTGTGTAGCTTTCGCCATGCGTCGAGATGTCCCCGGATCGCGTTGATCAACGCGTTCTCATTGTACGTCTCCAGATCCAGGGATGTCTGGGATGCAGCCACTTTCTTGCGAGATGCTGGGACCGGGACGATGAAGCGGGAAGCGCGACGACCTTGCCGAGGCTCGCCGTCGAGAGGCTGACCATTCTTATCCAGGGGATGATGGAATTCGGGGGCGCGGTAAGGCGAATTAAGAATAGGACGTTCGTAGAAACTGCTCACTACTAACGCCCCCCGAGACGTCGATTCGATTGCGGTGTATCGGTTGCAACTCGTAGCGTCGATATGGGACAACGACCAGTAGGAAATTGACGGTACGAGAAGTCCGCGTGAAAAGAATTAAAGAGAATTCCTTTACAATTACCGGCCTCTTAAAGCTGTTCCCGCATGAGAGAAAACGCCCTGACGTCTATCCCGCGTCACGTCCAACCAGAAGCAGCGTGAAAATATGAGTATGCAATGGCTATTGGCAAAAGCTCCGGGCTTCCAGGCATTGCCCGAAGCAGATCGCGCCGCGATCTTCAACTTCACGTTTCTGTGGAGCCTTTTCGAGTCCCAAGTCATGGGCAACTTCGCGCGCGCCGACTTGATTTGCACGAAAGCCGACGAGTGGTATAAAGCCGGCACGCTCGATGCTGATTAGTACGCACCGGAGCTGGCTTATTTCCGGCAGCGCTATTTTGCCAACGGCGCCTTCACTCACCACTTTCCGCACCTGAACTTGCGACCTGCAGATCAACCCGCTGTCGTCAAGTCGGTGCTCGACGGCAACAATAACGATCCGCGCGATCGGCTACTTCCGTAATAACCTCTTTCACGGCGAGAAGTGGGCGTACCAGCTCCAAGGCCAACTTTCGAATTTCACTCACGCCAATGCGGTCTTGATGCGGCTGCTGGAACGACACGGGCGATTGGCCGCGTAGTCATCATCACATTTCAAGATCGCAGCGATCAAACGCAACTCCGGTGCTTGGCCCCGAGAGCTGTCGGTTCGCTGTAGTCCACCCAGCCACCGTCCCGCAGGTTTCCAGGAACAGCCGGCCGGCATCTTCGACGTTGTCGACGTTTAGCCATCCCGGCCCGATCTCGACCCCAAATCTCCCTTCTTGAGAATCTGAGCTCGGGATGGCTCACGACAGGAATTTGAGACGTGCGAACCCAAAAGACGGCCCGCACGCGTGTATCGGATCCGGGATACCCGCGCTCGGCTTCACCCTTCGCCGAGTCCTTGATTGATGCCTATGAGCTCGGGGCATGACTTCCTGGGATTCATAGTCCGCCAAAAAGCTGTGGTTGTCGTCAACGCCCGCTGATCGGTCAACGTTGTGAAGCCTTTGAAATGATTTGGCTGCTTCGCAACGCTCGTAGCCATGTCGTTTACGGCGAGATGTTGGCAAAAAGACTCGCAGGCGCTCAAGCAAGGATTCAATCCTTAGGCGAGTCTTTAAGGGATGGGGTCGACATGAGTCCTTTACCCAATTGTTGACATCAACTATTTGATTTCAAATGATATTTTTTAGAAGAAGCCTTGACTTGTTAATCGAGTAATTTACCCTTGCGCCCGACATGTCGCTAGAGAGATACACGCGAAGAGAGAAGAAGTTCGAAGGGCTTGGGAGCACAGAGAATGGCGTCAATGCAATTCCCCGGAGAGCGGCATGTCCCCTCCCGAAGTCGCGTGATATCGCATCTGCCGTTCATCCTGACGCAAGACGACGACTATCCCGACGGGATCAACTACTTCATGCATGATCGCTGTCGTGGCAAGATAGACCCCCGCAACATCGACAAGCCGCACACCAGGCTAAAACCGTTGGCCCAGGAAACGGTCGAGGGCATCGGCTACAAAATTTGCGACCTCGTGACTTGGGCTGAGACCGAGGAAGCACATCCCGACCTGGGCATCATTGCGTGGCACGAAATAAAAAGATGGCATGTCGAAGGCCCGTATCTCGACGCGATGCGGCGCGGATATTGGAGCCAACGATACTGGCAGACGGGAGTTCCGCACAAATTAAACCCGCGATCGACGATCGCTCCCCGGCTGCACGAGCAGCTTCTCTGTTATCAATGGATGGAAAAGCACGGCTACATTGAGGACTTCGATTGTGAGCCCGTTCCCGTCGCAGCCAGGTCTGCGATTGAATCGGCAAACGTGAACTACGCATCTAAAGCAACAGCCGACGACGATCCAAAAGAGAAGCCCCAGTTTCGCAGAACACGAAAGAAGCCCGGCGACGGCGTTCTTCCTTCACCCGACCAGATGCTCGACTTCTTCGCGGCTGTTACTCCCATTACCAATCGGAAAGCGGTCATGAACATGTACGAGCTGGGATGGCGCCTCAACGAAAACCAACGAAACGCGCTTTTGCCGGGCGTTGTGTACTCTCGCGACGTTTCGGAAAGAAACCGCGATGTTTGTCACTATAGCTGGAGCAGTGAGCCGCGACTTCTCAAATACTCTCTTAGCGACGACGCCATGATAGGTGTTCTACCCGATCGAGCACTGGCCTTCTCCAATCCGGCATCGCTGAGTATGAGAATAATCGGGAAAGGGCGAAAAGTCAGGCTTTGTCACGCACGCGTCGGCTGGATTCAGTCGCTATGGAACTTTGTGGATGGCCCTCGGCGCGACATCTTGCGACGGAATGGCATCGCAAATGTCGACGCAACCGCACACCTGTTCATAGATAGCGAGGGAAAGCCCCTCACGAATGAAGCGCTCAGTAAAGCGCTAACGCGAACCAACGACCGGCTTAAACCCTCAGTTCGGATCACCGCCCACACATGTAGACATCTCCACGCTTGCTACTTCCTGAAACACCATATTGAAGCGCGGGCCGCCGAAGCGGGAATACCGGTTGACCAGCTTACCCACGAACAGATCTATCAGATCGCCGAACTTCCTGCCCGAACGCTGCAATTGCATCTCGGGCATGAGCATTTCGAAGACACAGAAACCTACATCGAAATGCTGATCCACTCGTGGCTTGCACCGAAACTCTACGGCGCTTGGAACGAAGCATTGGATGGCCTCAATTGAAGAAAGGGCCACGGAAAGGTCAGCGAGCGGCCGGACTCTCTCTCCTGTCGAATGTCGGGCGGCATGTGGCTATCCATCCAGTGGTCGCGACTAGCGATCTGGAGAGAGGCTGTGATTTCGGAATTTTCGCTGATGTCCCACTTATCCGCGATAACGAAAGCAAGATCAGGCGCAACTTCTTCGAAGAGCGCAAATCGGCGAGTGAAATAAACAAATTCCTACGATTTTTCGCAAAATTTGTCAGGAAGTATGAAGTTGCCTTCCGCACAACAGTGCCGACGACGGCGGCAGCAGTAGACTGGTCGTTCGGCTCCTATTTCGTGTTCGAATGCCACCCCTTCGCCACCGCCGCTTCCAAGGTTCGCCTCTTTCTTCGACTGATGACTGCTATCGGCGTTCCATCGTCCGTCCTTCCGCCGAACCCGTATCGCGATCCCGACCCTACGGAACGCGATGTGCTCGACGAAAAGAAATGCCGATCACTGATGAAGCTCGCGAAAGAAGAAGCTCAGCTTGTTCGCAACCGACACGCGCTCGCGTGTTCCCTGCAGACTTCGGGAAGAGATCCCAGACGAAACTCAGGCGCACCGCATGGTTCATGGAAATCGCTCGAGAACCGTTTGTGGTTTTGCAGAGAAGTTCTTCAGCTTAAGCCAGTCACCCATGCAACGCTTATAGCCCAAGGCAATAAGTCCGCAATTGCGGGTATGGAAAGGCCTCCCGGAGTGAGCGTCATCAGTAATGAGCGCGGAGCCGAGACGGTTCACGGGATATCCGCTCACTTCAGATACTATCACCCCGGACTCGGCGACCTCCTTCCATTCGTTGTCATGTTTCTCATTCGATCGATGGCGAACTTCCAATCTCTCGCGGACATCCAAGCATCAGCAGACTGGTGGAAACCTTACCCCTTTGCTCTCGACGCCGCGACCGACGACGACCGTTACGTGATGATAATCCTCTCAAAGAGCCGAGGAGCACAAAAGGGAAAAGTAGCGGACGCTCCTGCGGCGGTAACATTTCCAAGTCTGAAAAAGCCACAATCCCATCCGTACCAGATTTTGAAGTTCGTCAAGGAACTGACCGCGCCACTGCGAAGAGAAATAGCACGGCGGATTGACGAGCTTCGAAAGCCTGAGCTTTCGGCCGATGAAGTGGCAGAGCTCGATCGTCTGCTTTTCATCAAGGATGATCTCTTCATATACAAAACTGAATTGCAGATTACCTCGCTTCGGTGGGTTGCGCACAAATTGAATGGCCCGCCTGAGGAGCTGCACAATGGAATGCGCAGGTACGGTATCACCACCGTCCGAGAGCTGCGCGATGCCGGATTACATTTTTCCTTTCGCGCATCGTCATACAACCTAGTCATTCTTCATATGCTCGCTCGGCACAGCAACGCAGCTACGGCCCGTGACTACGCTCGCCGGCGGGCATTCTTCCAAAAGAGCGAAGACCTATTTGTCGCGATATTCGACCGAACTGTGGAACTCGTTCGCAAAGGCAAATACTCATTGGAGGCCCTGAAGCTTGCGTTAAAGACACAAGGCTTGGAAGACTGGCAGATCAAAAATGTCTTGGATCCCGAAACCGAGACGAGATGGGGGAATCGATGCGCAGATCCCACACATCCACCTGAAGGGTTAAACACGGTAACCTCTCCGGGCGCTATCTGCGGCTCACAGAACTGTATCGACGGATGCAAATGGGCGCGCTTCTTACCTGATTCACTGACTATGCTCGTTCAGCACGATGTGGATATCGCTCATCAGCTCGACAACATTGGCGCAGCAAAGGAAATCGAAAACACATTAAGCCAGCGGCAGAAAAACATCCAAAGAATTCTGGCAGCCTTCCCGCAACGAACCGTGGATCGCGAGCGCCGTCGGCTGTCTGTGGCGTCAGTCGAGCAACGCACATGAGGATCAAAAAGCTTGAGGAGTATGATCTGACGCTCGACGCGGACGACGCGATACTCTGGCTCATTCGGGAGCGCACGCTAAACGAGATCCGGCCACCTTACATCGGCAGTTTCGCCGTTCTCCCGGGCTTCCTCTATCTCCATATGCTCTGGATGATGCCTCGAAAATGGTTTCCGCCGGGATCGGGTCACAAACGGATTTTGGATTTCCTTGGTGGATCACAATTGAGCGACGGCCGCACCTGGAAATTGCATGGAGAATCGCTACTCCTGGAACAACTGAAGCAGATCGCTGTGGTTCTTTTGCATCACGCGAGCCTAGTCGGCCACCGAGCAAAGCCCGTATCGATTTCAGCGACCTTCAAAGTACTTAGAAAATTCATGCATGCCGTACAGGCGTGTGGCTGCGAAAGCCTTTCGGAAGTTACGCCTCACAACATCCAGCAGATAATAGACCTTCACTCCAGAAATCAGGGTACGAGACTTATTATAGCGCTTTGGGTTGAACGCCTCGTTCGCTTGTCCGATCTCGGCTACATTCAAGATGGCCTCAATGACTACGACTTCGAAATTGAAGTCGGAAACGAAAACGCGGACACATCGACGGAAAAGGGCGAACAACCGCTCAATGACCAAGAGCGCCAACTCGTGCTTTCGAATGCGCTACGCGTTGTTGACCACAGAAGGGAGTTCACGAATTGGGTTCGCGCTTGCCTCGAGGACGTCGCTGCCGTGCCCGACGCCCGAATGTGGCTCTCGGAGAGATTTCCTGGAGCACAACGTTCTCGCTACTCATACCCGTCAATTTTCCATCGGCTCTATCATGGGGCTGCTGGTTATTTGATCGCAGATGCGATCGGACCGAGACCCTCTGAACTTCTGTCGGCCATGCGAGGCTTCATCAGAATCGTGGACGGGGAACCGGCCACAGTCTTCGATCGCTATGAACTCACCACTGAAACATCCAAGGCCCAGAAGTCGTGGCGCGGCGTCCAACGTCACCTGCGCGTGTCTAGTCTCCTTTTCGAGGTCGCAGAAGGTCTCGAGGAAATGCATGACCTGTTCGAGAAAACAACGGAGCGACTTTTTTCGCCACCGTATGGCGGTAACGAATACACTACCAATAACTTTAACCACGTTCTGCGTACGTTTTGCCGCATAACCGAAATACCCTTCAGCCTAACGGCCTACACTGGGCGAAAAACGCTTGTAAGAAATGCTGCCCGTGCCGTGACCAACGGACTCGCCGCAGCCGAAGTAATCCTTGACCACGCCCACCGGGGAGAAACCGCGGGCTATGCGCTGTCGAACTCGTTCGTTCGAGAGGATATTCACGCTGAAAGCATGGATATCTTTCAAGACAAATCCCGGACTCTCTTGGAAAGCACCGTTGCCGCCGGCGGCGCTGGTCTGGGCGGCGAACAGGGCCGCAGGATCGAAATGCGTATGGCCGCGCTCATGTCGGAAAACCAAGGCGTGGTCGTGAATGAAATAATCGAAGTTTTTTTGGAGGAACTAATGCGCCAAAATATCGCGCCGATACCTGTGATGCCGGGTGTCTTTTGTCTCAAAAGAGGATCTGTGCGCGGATCCTGTTCCAAAGCCACCGGCGATACCCTTCCCGATGTTGGCAAATGCACAGCCGAATGCCCCTACCAGGTTCAAGAGATGAATCGCCATGCACTCCTTCAGTGGGAACTGGAAAAGGTCGCAAGCGAGGGATTTGCGTCGTTGTCTCGGCTCCAAAAAGTGTACTGGGTAAATCACATCCGGGAGCAGTTGCACGCATGGCCGGATCTCAAGCCCAAGTTCGATGAAGTTCTCACCCTGCACCCGGAAATTGGGAGAATGATATGAAACCTTGTAAGCCTATTAGCGCGTCAAAAAAAGCGGCCGAAGGTCTGGCGAGGCATTCGGCCAACCGAACGGACAAGTCGTTGGACAAAATCAAGGCCGGGAGAAAGCTCGTTGAGCAGATGTTGGCTAGTGGTGAGCTCGCAGCAAAGGTGTGTGGCGACGGTAAGAAGTCACTGGAGCAAGGCGTCTTTTTGGAAATGTGTGGACTTGGCCATAACTTCCTCAACGGCAAAAAACACAAAAACGATACGAAAGGCGACGTTCTCGCCTTCCTCAGAAACGTGAATGAGCGTCTGCTGAAGTCTCTGCCTCAAGAAACCAAGGATAAAGACGACGGTTGGAGAATAAAGTACCTTAAGCTCGAGGCCCTCCACGAAAGCCTCCAAAGGTCCTACGACGACAGCCAGGAGGCGTATTCAAGGCTCGCCACCAGGGCTCATCATTGGTTCCTAGGCATCAGGGAGGCGCGGCGCGAAAACCGGGTTCTCAAGGAGAAGCTGGGGGTGAAAGTCGTTCCCATTCCTCGTTGATTATCTACCGTGGCCATTGAAATCTCCTGGCGAATGAACTATCTCCCTATTGGCCCTGCAAGGGGTCTATGGCGCTAAACCTTTTGTGCAATAGGTGTACAGGACGCGGCTTCGAAGCCGCCGCCTCCACCAAGAACAGCCGGATGCGGCTGCTGTTGATGGGGGCGAAATGGGATCGACTGGCATTGAAAGACAAAAGCTGTGCTCGGCATGATACCACCGTTATCGGGTCAAAATAGTAGTTGCAAACGACAACTATGCGGAAGCTCGTCTCGCTGCTTAATCGCAGTGTGACACTTCAAATCAAGTCCTGAAGGTTCGCACCTTAAGGCGGGGTTCGGAGGTACCTGGCAACAGAAACCTCCACCTATCCCTCCTGGTAATTTGCCTGATATTGCTAATACTTTTACGGCAAAGGTTTCCGACGCTTCTAACTCGTCCACGCCTTTTCCGCCGCCTCTGCCTTCGTGCGAAGATAAGGATGCTTTTTCCAAACCTGCTCAAGTTCAGCCTGGGCGATGCCCGGCCATTCATCTTCGTCGAGATACTCCATCATCGCACGGATGAACCAACTCATGCGATGCAAGTCGAAGCCTAGCGTCGCCTGCGGAAGGGGCACAGGGTATCCCGCGAGTAGCATCATCAGATGTGCGCAGCCGATTTCTGATGAGGAGTTGCCCATGCTGAAAGCAAGAATGAGAGGTTTGATGCTGCTGTGTTCCGGCATCGCAACCTGGTTCATCCACCGGTCCATTTTTGAATGCGAGAGGTGTTTCGACATCTACCTACCTTTTCAAGTTGAGCCGCGCACGGCCATGATGCTGCGGCCATCAGCGTAAGGTGGCAATTCTCGTGCGCAAGCGGATTCTGAGTCAACCATTTGATTTGTATGAGTCCTTGTCGCCCCGGCGTGACGAAATCGGCCCCAATTTGATACTTGGCGAATCCTTCGCAGTTGTAGTGTCCCCGCCGGAATTGGCGCGCCCGCCCCAGCGGTCATAAGTAGATTATTCAAAGCAAAACTGGCACATAAAGACTGACAATGGCTCCCGGGATGGCACATGGCGCGCGCGCGCCAGCAACCATGCGAATCCATGGTTTTCACAGAGGGGAGACATCGCTGTCGGCAAGATCGAATCCTGCATCCGACGTCACGCGAAATCGGGACCGGCGCCCGCACCGATCCAAAAATATGGCAAAACTGTGGCAGCGGGAATACCCGGCCGTGTGTCGGGAGCGCCAACCGCCCGCCATCGTTGGCGGTGAACGCGCACCTGTTCGCCAGCAGGTCTTCGAAGAGCGTGATCGCTTGATCCCCGACGGCGTTTTCGACCATGGCTGCAAGGTGATCGTTCGCGCAGTCAGCGAGTCCACTGTGAGCGACCCGTTCGATGCCGCTGTCCTAGCTGAACGCCGCGACGATTGCGTCCTCGCGATGCACTTCGAGTTGGCGGACGCTCAAAAGGCCCTCACTTGTGGATGCCGGCCGGGACGATACCTGGCGCGCGTCCGCAGCGGGTTATTGAGATCCAACCTCCGCGTATGCCCACGCGGCACGCACCTTCCAAGTCTTCTCCTCCTTGTCGAGCGCGTCGAGCAGGTGACGAAGCACCCTGACCGCGGCATGAACAAGGAGCCTGTCCCGCTCCAGGAAATTAACCTTTGACCCATGAAACAAGTTGTTCCGGATCCGCCTAACCTGGAGGAGGAGTTCCACGGCGTCTTCGGGAACCGGGCTGTCCGCGAACATGCAGTCGCCGCTTTCGGTCTTTATCAGCTTTCGCGCCGGCTGTTGAAAGAGCACGGCCACTGCGTTGTCGGCGCGCATATCCAAGAAAAAAGATGGGTGGACGTCTCTACCGAAGCTATCCCAAGTCACCCATGCATTGTCTCCAACCTCACCGCCAGAATAGCCTGATGACAGCAAGGCGAATTCGAGGCGCGAAAACATGGCAAAAAATTCCACCGCAACCGTGGGAACCGTACCCACATCAGAGATGGTAATGACGTCCCGTTGCTGAACTACGCGCTGTTCAGAATGCATATTTACGCCCTCTATGTTCGAATGCGTCGCGGCCACCTTCTTTTGTGTCGATGATAGTCCTCCGGACGTCTGGTGTTTCGATCGCTCCATCGGCTTCAATCTCGATCCCGGCGGGTTGAGACTTCAAACTGAGCCCTAAGGGGTCGCATTCTGGCGGGGTTCAGGGGGCCCTGGCAATAAAAACTCCACCTTCCCCGCCCTTCGCAGTTAGTCGACGCTGATAATATGGTAACTTACTGATATTGCGAAGATGTTTACGTCAACTAACTGTTCGTTTGTCTTTATAAAGTTCGGTACCCGGCGCCTCCACCAAAAACCGGCGGCAAGGAAGGCCGGCTTTTGATGGGGGCGAAACAGGATCGACAAGGGTGTAAAGATCGACTTTTTGCTCGGCATTGTACCGCCGTTATCGGGCTAAAATTGTAGTTGCAAACGACAACTATGCGGAAGCTCGTCTCGCTGCTTAATCGCGGTGTGACACTTCAATCAAAGTCCTAGTGGTTCGCACCTCTAGGCGGGGTCCGAAGGCACCTGGCAACAGAAGCCTTCACCTTCTCCCTGCTGACGAAATCATGTATGCTCCGAAAAAACGTGACTCGGCTCCGGTCTTTCCCAAGGCGCCCGGACGTGGCATATAACCTTGTGAAAAGACTTCCGAACCGACGAAAGACAGGAAAAGCATGGGGCAGGATCATATCCGCTACGACATTCTGGCGCAGGATGCACTTCGCGGCGTCATCCGCAAGGTTTTGGCGGAAGTCGCAACGACGGGCCGTCTGCCCGGCGACCATCACTTCTTCATCACCTTCCTGACGGGTGCGGCCGGCGTACGCATTTCCCAGCACCTGAAGTCGAAATATCCAGAGCAGATGACCATCGTCATCCAGCACCAGTTCTGGGACCTGAAGATCACCGAGACGCATTTCGAAATCGGCCTTTCCTTCTCCGACGTTCCGGAAAAGCTGGTCATTCCGTTCAATGCGATCCGCGGCTTTTACGATCCCTCCGTCAATTTCGAGCTCGAATTCGACGTGCCGCTCGCCGATGGCGAGGAGCTGCCGTCCGGCGAGATTACCGCCTATCCGGTCGATGCCGCAGGAAAGCCTGACGAAACCGCCGGCGCAAAACCGGCCGAAGGCGAAGAGAAGAAACCGGGTTCCGTCGTCTCGCTCGACTCCTTCCGCAAGAAGCAGTGATTTCAAAGGGAGGCTCAGCCTCCCTTTTTTCTTAAGGGATTTCAGCCACCGCATGAGCGCCGAAATCATTAATCTGCGCCAGTTCCGCAAGAAGCAGGCCCGCTCCGAGAAAGAGAAACAGGCCGAGCAGAACCGTATTTCCTTCGGGCGCACCAAGGCCGAAAAGCAGCTCACCCGCAGCCTGAACGAGAAGGCCGACAAGGCGCACCGCGACGGCAGGATCGAGACGGATGACGACGGCGCATGAGGCTTCACGCAAAGCTTGAGAAGCCGAAAACGAATCTGCGATCAGCCACTTGCCCGATTTGCTTGAATCGACCTTCGAAGCCGATTGCGATGTGACGTCCTTCATGATCCGCAAGCACTCGGCAACACTGCATGGCCATCGCACCAGTTTTTCGCTGGAAGATGAATTCTGGGCCGAACTGAAGACCATCGCGGCAGGCCGCTCGATGTCGCTGGCCGCCCTGATTTCCGAGATCGACGACCACCGCCAGCCGGACAGCAACCTGTCCTCCGCGCTGCGGCTCCATGTGCTTTCCTGGGTGAAGGCCGGCGGTGGCCGCCAGCCGTGACGCAGATATAAAGGCGATTTCGCTAACACGAAGACCTGCAGCGCCTCAGGTCAATCAGATCCCGCGCGCCGTCATTGCGCCTGAACGCCCGGCACCTGATCGAAATTGAGTGGACCGGGCTGCGCCTGCCCGTTGCGCCGCGCCGCTTCCGCAGCCGCCCTCGCCTGCGCATCGGCCTTGTCCCTGGCCTCGGCCGCGCGCGCGGCCTCCGCCTCGGCGGCCGCCTTCTGCGCCGCCGCTGCCTGCGCCAGTGTGCGCAGCCGCTCTTCCTCCGCCTGCCGTTGCCGCTCGATCTCGGCGGCCCTGACGCGCTCGGCGTCATTGAAGCGATAGAGCGCGGCCTCACGACGCAGCCGCTGCTTTTCGAGCACGATCGCCTGCAGCCGTTCGACGCGCCGCCGTTCGCGCTCGAAGGCGCGCAGCGACAGGTAGCTGGTGATATCGGTCACATCCATCGTCTTGCCGGGGGACGGCAGCAGGCCGGAAAAATTCAGCCTGAGCGCCGGCTCGGCGCCGGGAAGCGTTTCCGTACCGGGATTGAGGCCGATCCCGACCGTCGCGCTGATCCGCTCTTCCGGCAACGCAATCTGCGCATCAGCGGTGACGCGGGCCAGATCGTTGGCGACGGTGACATTCTGCACCCTCAGCGTCCCGTCGGCAATGTTGAAAGGAATGCCGAGCGGCGGCAGCTTCGCCTCGCCGTTGCTGAGCAGCGTCTCGACGATCGGGTGCACCTTGCCGGCATTGATCTGTTCCTGCATCGTGTCGGTCGCGGCAAGCAGCGGCGGAAGGATGGCAAGGTTCAGCCCGCGTATGCTGGTATCGCCGAGCCGCAATTCACCCGAACCGTTGAGCGAGCTGGCGATTTCGCCGACCGTCTTGCCCGAGGCCTCCATCGACAGCGACAGGCCGAACTTACCATTGGCGATCGGCGCACCGTCACGCAGCCAGACGACGCCGGCAAGATCGGAATCGGCAAGCGCAAGCTTCGTCTGCAGGAAGCCGGTGCCGTCGGCATTGGTAAAAAGCAGGTTGCCGGAGAGCTTGCCACCGTCCCAGTTGCCGGCCATGTCGTTGAGCTGCAGTTCGTCGCCCTTGTAGGCGACGTTGCTGGTAAAATCGGACACCGCCGTTTCCGGCAGGCCGGGCCAGAATTCCTTGGCCGAAAGTTTCACCTTGACGTCGAGATCCTTGAAGACGGGCAAGCCCAGCGGGGCCTTCGTCAGCGCACCGTTGGCGGGATCGACGATCTGGCCGAACACAGCCTCGCCAAGCCAGCCGGCATCGGCTTTGGACAGCGTCAGCGCGCCGCTTGCCGTCGTCTTCGCGGCCTTCCGATCGAAGTTCAGTGCCCCTGAAAATGCGTTGTCGGCCGCATGCCCCTTGATATCGGACAAGGCGATCTTGTCGCTGTCGACGGCGGCATTGACCTGCAGGCTGAACGGCAATCCCGTTCCGGTCTGCGGCAGGGCGATGCCGTTCATGATGAGATAGGGGTCGATATCGGCGCTATCGAGCGAAAGCGCAATCTGACCGTTCATGAAACTCTCCGGCCGGACATCGACCTTGCCGTTGGCGGTAAACGAAGTCCGGTCGGTGGCAAAGGTCAGCGCCGCATCGGCGGGATCATTGCCCGATGCCTTCACCTTAAGCGTCAGGCGGCCGTTGGCGCCGACATCGACCGGCAGCGGGTCGAGCCCGGCCTGGCCGAAGAGGATGGACGGCACGGCGTTTTCGAGCGTCGCCTCGAGGCTCGTCGTGCCATTGCCGGTCAGCGCCAGCAGATCGGACATGCGATAGTCGAGATTGACGCGGCTGCCGTTCGCCACACCGGCCAATGTCACCGTCAGCGCATCGCCTTCGTCGCCGCCGAGCGTCAGCGCGCCGCGCAATGCCGTATTGCCGTACCAGCCGGCATTGCGCACCAACCGGTCGAGCACCGGGTGGTGCGGCAGATGCTCGCGGAGCATGGTGAAGAAACCGCCGGGATCGGCCGATTTGAAGGTGATCTCACCTGCACCCTTGTAGTCGAGCAGCGAGCCTTCCGCCCGGCCCGTCGCCGTCAGCTCGGCGCCGGCGAGATTCTTGACCGACAGCCGGTCGACCGCAAGCGCCCCGTCGGCGATCGTGAAGGTGGTTTCGACATTCTCGGCTTCGACACCGAAGGCGGTGAACTTGTCGGCCTTGAGCTGGGCGGCGATCTTGTGATCGAGGACATTGTCGCCGCTATCCTGGCCTGTCGCGAGCCCGGCCAGCGCCTGCAACGCGTCAAGATCGAGCGTGTCGCCGTTCAGCGCCACCGATAGGGTCGGCGTCTGGCCGGAGATCGCCTGCCGCTCCAGCCTGCCCTTCAGTGTCGCCGAGCCGACGGCGATTTCGAGATTTTCGAACCGCTGCAATTCATGAGTGAGGCTGACATTGGCGGAAAAACCCGCCTGCCGCAATTGCCGGATGGCCGGATCGACCGAGCCCGCCAGCCAGGAGGCAAGCCCCGTCGGCTGGTTCGAGGCCAACACGATCTGGCCGTTGAACGAGGGCTCGCCCTGAAGCAGGAGCTTGCCCTTGCCTTCCACCAGTGTGCGCCCCGGCAGCGTGCCGATGGCGCTATCGATCATCCAGCCGGTGCCGGCCGGCTCCAGCTCCAGTTGCACGTCGCGCAGCGTCGTGTCGCCGGCGACGATTGCCGGCAGCTTGACGCTCGCTTTGCCCGGCACTTGCGGGATCGGCACCTGCGCAACGATATCGATCAGCGAATTCAATCGCTGGCGCGCCGAAACCGCGGGATCCCGCGTCGTCTTGCCAGCCGCGCCTTCATTGCCGATGCGGTTGACGTCGATCTGCTGCCCGTCGGCCGTCAGCAGGAATTCCGGCGCGTTGCCGGTGTCGAGCGTCGCCTCGCCTGTTATGACATAGGGATCGTCCGTCGGGCCGATCTCCATCCGGTATTCGGGAATGCGGATGCGTTCGTTGGTGAGTTCGAAGCGGCCCTTGACCCGCGGCGGCTGCTCGTTCTTGTTGGCCGACTTGGCGCTGTTGCGGTTTTCGATCGCCGCTGAAAGCTGGCCCTGGTAATTCGGCTTGCGATCGACGAGCTTCAGCTCGCCGTCAAGATCGATGCTGACCGGGTGCTTATCAGGGGAAAGCTTCGTGCGCATGCGCAGCACGCCCTTCTCGTCCGGCTGGCTGCTCGAGATCGAGAAATTCCCGTGTTCGCCGTCGAGAGCCGCGTCGCCCTCGATGCGCCAGGGGCCGGCGAGCGACTTGGCCGACATCTCCGCATTCAGGCCGGTGATGCGGCGGCCCCGGCCCGACTGGTCGTCGATGAATTCCACCTCGCCGCCGCTGACATGCACATTTTCGAGGACGACCGTTTTCGCCGGTATTTCGGCGCGGCTGCCGCGCATCCAGTCGAGGGTGCCGTCTTTGAGCAATCTGAGGCGCACCTTCGGATTGACGACGCGCATGTCGAAGATCAGCGCCTCGCCAGACAGGAAAGGCGCAAGCTCCGCATCCATGGAAAACTGTTCGACCTTGACGATCGGCGTGCCGTCGGCCTCCTGGCCGACACGCACGTCATGCAGCGTGACCGACGGAAACGGCAACAGGCGGGCATCGACCGTGCCGTGGACGGTGACTTTCTTGCCGATGATGCGGCTTGCCTGATCCTCGAAGTTCTTGCGGAAATCCGTCCAGTCGATGAACAGCGGCGCAAGCAGCGCCACAAACAGCGCTACGACGATCACTCCCCCCAGAAAGACGAGGAACCGGCCTACCAATGCAAGGATTCTCCATTCGGGATTCTATTGCCGACACTAGCGCTATTCATGCAGGGGGCAAGGCCCAAGTTCATGAGAATATTCCGTTTTCAGCCGTGATGGAAAATCTTGCCGGGATTGAAGATGCCGTCCGGATCGAGCGCCTGCTTCACCTGTCGCATCAGATCCACCGTCCCTCCCAGCTCCTGCTCCAGAAAGGCCATCTTTCCCTGCCCGATTCCATGTTCGCCGGTGCATGTCCCGTCCATGTCGAGCGCCCGCCGGTTGAGCCGCTGCACGAAGCTCTCGGCCACGGCAATGTCGTCGGCGCTTTTGTCATCGAACAGCAGCAGCACGTGGAAGTTCCCGTCGCCGGCATGGCCGACGATTGGGCCGAGCAGCCCGTTTTCCTCGATATCCGCCTGCGTTTGCGAAACGCAATCGGCAAGCCGCGATATCGGAACACAAACATCGGTCGAAAGTGCGGCAAGCCCTGGAGCCAGCGCCCTGGCCGACCAATAGGCATCGTGGCGCGCCTTCCAGAGTTTGGTCCGCTCCTCGGCATTGGCGGTCCAGAGGAATTCGCCCCCACCGCATTCAGCGGCAATCTCGGCAAAGGCTGCCGATTGCAGCGGCACGGTTTCGTCGGTGCCGTGGAATTCGAGGAACAGCGTCGGGCTTTCGGCATAGGAAAGCCCGGAATAGGCATTGCACGCCCGCATCTGCACAGCATCGAGCAACTCGATGCGCGCCACCGGAATGCCCATCTGGATCGTCATGATGACGGCATCGCAGGCCGCCTTGATGCTCGGGAAGGCGCAGACGCCGCCGGCGATTTTCTGCGGGATCGCCTGCAGGCGCAGCGTCACCGATGTCAATATTCCGAGTGTGCCTTCGGCGCCGACAAAGAGCCGCGTCAGGTCGTAGCCGGCCGAGGACTTGCGGGCACGCCGGGCAGTACGGATTTCCTCGCCATTGGCGGTGACCGCGGTGACGGCGAGCACATTGTCCTTCATCGTCCCGTAGCGCACGGCATTGGTGCCCGACGCCCGTGTCGAGGCCATGCCGCCGATCGACGCATTGGCACCGGGATCGATCGGGAAGAACAGGCCGGTATCGCGCAGGTGGATATTCAGGGCCTCGCGAGTGATCCCCGGCTCGACCGTGCAGTCGAGATCCTCGGGATTGACCTCGAGCACGCGGTTCATGCGGCTGAAATCGATTGAAATACCGCCATTGGCGGCATTGACCTGTCCCTCGAGCGAGGAGCCGGTACCGAAGCCGATCACCGGCACCTTGTGGGTCGCGCAGACCCTGACCGCCATCTTCACATCCTCGGCGCTCTCGGCAAAGAGCACGCCGTCTGGCAGCTGCGACGGGATATACGTGGTCGTATGGGCATGCTGCTCACGGAAGGATTGGCCGGTCTGGAAGCGCTCGCCGAAGCTCTGCTTGAGAATGCCGAGCACAGCGGCAATGCCCGCCTCGTTGCGTGTACCGGCCTTTGCGTCCTTCAGCGCCATCTCTTTGATCTCCCTGCCATTCCAAGAAACCACGTCGTGTTTCGTGGGACCAGGCAGGGTATGCGGCAAGTCAAAGCGGCTGTCCAGTTAAGATTGGGAGAAGATTTCATTCCCCTTTTGTCATAGGACGGTCCGCTTTGTCCGACACCTCAGACGATCGGCGGATTGAGCCGGGCGAAGCCCTCCTGCCGTCGATATGGGAAATAGGGATAGGGCGCCGTCTCGGCGCTGACTGCGTCGAGCCTTTCGATCTGCTCCTTCGACAGGCTCCAGCCGACGGCACCGAGGTTCTGCCTGAGTTGCTCTTCGTTGCGGGCGCCGATGATGACGCTCGACACCGTCGGCCGGCCGAGCAGCCAATTGATGGCGATCTGCGGCACCGTCCTGCCCGCCTCCGTTGCGACGGCGTCCAGCACCTCGACGATGTCGTAGAGCTTCTCGTCGTCGACAGGCGGGCCGTATTGCGCCGTCTCGTGCAGGCGGCTTGCCGCCGGCAGCGGCTCACCGCGGCGGATCTTGCCGGTCAGCCGCCCCCAGGCGAGCGGGCTCCAGACGAGAGCGCCGACGCCCTGGTCGGCGCCGAGCGGCATCAGCTCCCATTCGTAATCCCGTCCCGCCAGCGAATAATAGACCTGATGGGCGACATAACGCGGATGGCCGTGGCGCTCGGCGGTCGCGAGCGACTTCATCAGTTCCCAGCCGGCAAAATTGGAAACGCCGATATAGCGGATCTTACCGGAGGCGACGAGCCCGTCGAGTGTCGAAAGCACCTCCTCGACCGGCGTCGAGGCGTCGAAAGCGTGAAGCTGCAGAAGGTCGATATAGTCGGTCCCAAGCCGGCGCAACGCCTTCTCGGTCGCGCGGATCAGCCGCGCCCGCGACGTTCCCCAGTCCTGCGGTCCCTCGCCCGTCGGCAACGCCGTCTTCGTCGAGATCAGCACGGCATCGCGCCGGCCGCGGATCGCCTGACCGAGCACTTCCTCGGAGGCGCCGGCCGAATAGACGTCCGCCGTGTCGAAAAGATTGACGCCGGCTTCGAGACAGATGTCGACGAGCCGTCGCGCCTCCTCGGCATCGGTATTGCCCCATGCGCCAAACAGCGGCCCGCTGCCGCCGAAAGTGCCGGCGCCGAAGCTCAAGACCGGCACCCTGAGGCCGGACGCACCGAGATTTCTATATTCCATGGCTCTGTCTCCTGTGTTTCTCCTGAGATAGACCCGGCCCCTGTGGTGATATAGATTGCCTTTCAGCAAAGCATTTGTGATTTGAATTCATCATGGGCCGCCAGGACATCAACCGCTCCGGCGAGATGGAAGTCTTCGTCAGCGTCGTCGAGCGCGGTGGCTTTTCCGCGGCCGCCACGGTGCGGCGCATGACGCCGTCCGCCGTCAGCAAGCTCGTCGCCCGGTTGGAGGTGCGCCTCGGCGTCCGCCTCGTCAACCGCTCCACCCGCAAACTGCAACTGACGCTGGAGGGCTGTGCCTTCTACGAGCGCAGTATCGCCATCCTTGCCGATATCGCCGAGGCCGAACGCCAGGCCTCATCAGGCGAAGAAGCGGCAGGCCGCATCCGCATCAACACCAGCGGCTCCTTCGGCAATCATGTGCTGGCGCCGCTCGTGCCGGCCTTCATGGCGCTTCATCCCGCTGTGACGCTGGATATTGCCCATACCGACAAGGTGATCGACCTGATGGAGGAGCGCGCCGACATCGCGATCCGCGCCGGGCCCTTGAAGAGCTCCAGCCTGATCGCCCGCAAGCTCGGCGCCACCGGCAAGATTATCGTTGCCTCACCTGATTACCTCGGCCGTCACGGTGAACCGCGCACGGTCGCCGATCTCCGTCGTCATTGCCGCATCGGCTTTTCCTATGCCCGCGCCATCGAGGGCTGGCCGATGCGGGAGAGCGGCGAGACGGTGACGATCCCGATCACTCCGGGCATTCAGGTCGCAGACGGCGAAGCCATGCGGCATCTCGCTCTGTCGGGCGCCGGCCTTGCCCGACTGGCCGCCTTCACCGTGCGTGCCGATATCGAGGCCGGTCGCCTGGCACCGGTGCTCGAAGACGCAAACCCCGGCGATCTCGAGGAGTTCTACGCCCTCTATATCGGCCAGGGCGGTCCACTGCCGGCGCGGGTCCGCGCCTTGCTCGACTTTCTCGCCGGCCATGTGCGGCTCTGAGGCATCGAAACGGTGCCTTATGAAAACAGCGACTTAAGCCGGCCACTTGAATCAAACTCGCATCCCAAAGCACCGAGAAGCCAGATTTCGCGATTGACCGCGTCCGGAGCACGCCTCTATACCGGGCCTGCGCCAGCCGGCCGTTGCTGTCGGCCTCTCTTCGTCACGCCGGAGCTTCCTCCCACCTTCAGCCTCAGGGCTTGGCGCCGGCTAGGAAAGATACGGGACACATGCCATTCAGCCGCCTGCTGCGCGATGCCGGCCTGCCGAAATGGGCGCTGCTGCTGGCGCTCTCGACCGCCTTCACCGTCTTCCTCGAACTCTTTGCCTTGCCCGCTTCGCTGCTGATCGGACCGATGGTCGCCGCCATCGCGCTGGCGCTGACCGTCGGCAAGGGAAAGCTTCGCGTCCCGCTCTGGCCGCTGCAACTCGGCCAGGTGCTCGTTGGCCTGATGATGGCGCGCACCATCACCCCCGACATTCTCGGCACCATGGCGAAGGATGCGCCGCTCTTCCTGCTGTTCATCTTCTCCGTCATCGCTATTGCCACCGGCCTCGGCTGGCTCCTGACGCGCTGGCAGGTGCTGCCCGGAACGACCGCCGTCTGGGGCTCCTCGCCGGGCGGCGCCTCGGCGATGGTCATCATGTCGGAAGCCTATGGCGCCGATGCCCGGCTCGTCGCCTTCATGCAGTATCTGCGTGTCGTCTTCGTCGCCGTCGGCGCCTCGGTGATTTCACGCCTGTGGGTGGCCGCCGACGGCGCCGAGCCGCCGCCGCTCATCCTCTTTCCCGAAGTCGACTGGCCTGCCCTTGCAGCGACGATGGCCTTTGCCGCCCTCTGTGCCTACACCGTGCGGCGCCTGCGCATCCAGGGCGGGATGATCATCGTGCCGCTCTTTCTCGGCGCCTTCCTGCAAGGGATCGGCCTGATGAAGATCGAGCTGCCGATGTGGCTGCTCGCCATCGCCTATGCGCTCGTCGGCTGGAGCATCGGCCTGCGCTTCACCCGCTCGATCCTTTCGCATGTGGCGCGCGCCCTGCCGCGAGTGTCGGCCTGCATCGTGCTGCTGATGGCGCTTTGCGGCTGCATGGCAGCCGCCCTTCACGTCTTCGCCGGCATCGATCCGCTGACCGCCTATCTCGCCACCAGCCCCGGCGGCGCCGATTCCGTCGCCATCATCGCCGCCTCCAGCAATGTCGACGTGCCCTTTGTGATGGCGATGCAAACCGGCCGCTTCCTTGTCATCCTGCTGATCGGCCCGATGCTCGCCCGCTTCATCGCCCGCCGCTCCGGTCTTGCGGAAAATCCCGTTTGATTCAGATCGACCAAACAATCCGGACTTGAAGCCTCGTCTTCATTAAGCCCGAAGCGGACTTTCCATAAACCTTGACACTTTACCTATATCGCGCAGGTAACCGCAAAGAGGACATCTGGGAAGCTCAATGGCATCGCGATCAGAAGTTCATGTCTTTACGGCTGTATTCGAAAGCAACGAGGCCGCGTTCGCCTTTGTTCATCCTCACTGGGAACCCGAACCCGACGAGCATACCTCGGATGAGGACTATGTCGCGTGGGAGGATCGTAACCCGATATGGCCGATGAAGGAGGAATTGGGCGGCCTTCGCATTGATGCCGATTTTGTCGAGGTGATCTGGAAAAGCGGTATGGTGCCGGATTGGAATTACCTGGAATCACGTCTGCGCGCCGTGGACGTGCTCGGGATCAGCGATGGTACCGCACCTGCCAATACATTCGTGCTGATCGACCAAACAGCGTTTGGAGATGCGAAGCCTGAACTACGCTCCACCGCTAACCTGACCTACCGAGGATGCTATCCGAGCGTGCTATAGAGCATTTCCGAGCTTGATCGGATGTCCGCTCATGGCGCAATGCAAGCTCTAGAATCTGCGCAGGCCGCGGTGGTGGCTTTGCACCATTATGAGCCTGAGGCACGTGCGACAGGAGGCGCTGGGGGCATTCTGTTGCCACGAACGAGTACTGACCACTGCCCGGGCGTCATGCCGTAGGCCTTCTTGAAGTGGCGGTTGAGATGGCTCTGGTCGGCAAAGCCGGTCGCCGCTGCCGTATCCGAAATGCCCTCACCCGCGCCGATCATGGCGCGGGCCTGCTGCAGCCGCCGCATCAGGAGGTAGCGGTGCGGACTGGTGGCGAAGGCCGCCCGGAAATGCCGCGACAGCGCGAAACGATCGAGCCCGGTAACCGCTTCCAGTTCGCCGGAATGAACCGGCCGTGTGGCATGCGCTTCAAGATAATCGCGCGCCGCCCGTGTTTGCCGCCAGGCGATCGCCCCGAGCGGCCGGCGCGGCAACCGCGCGTGCCGTGACAAGCCGCCCGTCACCCGCGACACGAAATCGTCGACGAAGAGCTCATCCAGTTCGCGGTCGAGTTCGCCGAGGGCGGCAAGCAGCACGCCGGCCATCGCCGGATCGCCGATGACCGGTTCATCGACGAACGGCAGCCCAAGGCCTTCCGCCTCCAGGCATTCGAGCAGCAGCGCCGGCTCCAAATAAAGCATGCGGTATTGCAGCCCGTCCTCCGTTCCTGCCCCGCCGTCGTGTTCCTCGTCGGGGTGCAGCACGATAACCTGCCCCGGCAGGCTGAAGCGCCGTTCGCCGCGATAGCGAAAAGTCTGCACGCCTTTCACGGTGACGCCGAGCGCGTAGGTGTCGTGCCGGTGCGGCTCGAAGGCATTGCCGGAGAATTGCGCGCCGATGCGCTCGATGCCGGGAAAGGCGGGCGCGGTCAGAATGCCGTTGCCGGATGGCCCGGTGCACAAACGTTCAAGACCTTCGAAGACCTGCGGATATAGATCCTGGCTCAATGCCCTCGATACTCCTATTCCATGCAGAGGTGAAAGACTGTCTGATGTTTGATACCAAAATCGCCGTCGTCCTGCGAAACAATCTTGCTGCCTGGCAGAAGCTGAATGTCACCGCCTTCCTGATGACCGGCGTCGCCGGCGGGCATCCCGAGATCATCGGCGAGCCCTACCGCGACCGTGCCGGCAACATCTACAACCCCTTGTCGATCCAGCCGATCATCGTGCTTTCCGCCGACGAGGCGACGATGTCGGCAATCCACCGCCGCGCGCTGGAACGGGATGTCACCGCCTCGCTGTTTATCGAGGAGATGTTCACGACCGGTCACGACGCCGCCAATCGCGCCGTCTTTTCCGAATATGCGCCCGACGATGCCAAGGTCGTCGGCATCGCGCTGCGCGCCGAAAAGAAGATCGTCGACAAGATCACCAAGGGTGCGGCGATGCAGCATTGATGGACGCCGGGTACGTCTCTTCAGCGAACCGCCACCGAAGAGAGCAATCGATTATCAACTATCCTGAGTTGAAATCTTTTTCGGAAGCAGTCAAAAGTTCGTCCATGGCCATGGAGGAATCGATGACGGAAGTGGAGCTGGCTGTTGCAATGGTCCTGGCGAGTTCGGCGGGCGGGGCGCTTGGCGCGATGAATGCCAAGGCTCAAGCCTGGAAAGGCTTCGTCATTATCGCCGTCTCGGCCATCGCGACGGTGGTCATATTTACATTGTTGAACGTCGACAACGAGATTCTGACGTCCCTCGGCAGTATCATCATCGCAGGGATCGTCGGCGCCATCCTGAAAATGTCGCCGCGTCAGATCTCTATCGTGATCATCGGTGCGATCCTGGCGAGCGCGATCGCCGCCATTATCATCAGCCTCATTGTCTGAACGCCGCAGTCAGTTCGAGCGCCTAGGGGGGCGCTCGAACCATGGCGATGAACGGTCGGATACGTGACCGGCCGCTCCTGACACAAATGAGCTCAGCCCTGGGTGATCGGCGCGATCTGAATTTCGACGCGACGGTTCTGGGCGCGGCCCGCTTCGGACGCATTGGAGGCGACCGGCTGGGACGGGCCGAAGCCGACGGCGGAGACGCGGCGCTGGTCGATGCCCTGGCCGCCGAGATAATCGGCAACCGAAAGCGCACGGCGCTGCGACAGATCCTGATTGTGCTGCAGGCTGCCTGTCGAATCCGTGTGGCCGTTGACGTCGATCAGCGTGCGGTTGAACTTGCGCAGCACGATCGCGACCGAATTCAGCGTCGGATAGAAGCCCGGCTTCACCGCATCCTGGTCGACGTCGAAGGTGATGTTCGAAGGCATGTTGAGAATGATGTTGTCGCCGTTGCGGGTCACCGAAATGCCGGTACCTTCGAGCTGGGCGCGAAGCTCTGCTTCCTGCTGATCCATATAGTTGCCGATCGCACCGCCGGCGAGAGCGCCGATGCCGGCGCCGATCAGCGCCGCATTGCGCTTGCCGTGCCCGCCGCCGCCGACGGCGACACCGACGAGAGCGCCGCCAAGCGCGCCGAGCGCCGCGCCCCCCGCCGTATTGGAAACCTTCTGTTCACCGGTATAGGGATCGGTCGTCGTGCAGGCGCTGAGATAGCTTGCTGCGACAGCCAGAAGTATGAATTTCTTGATCATGGACAGGACAGTCTCCGTTCAAAGCTGATGCGAGCAAATGGCAAGGATTACGGCAAGAAAATGAAGATGTTCCCTTGATAGGGGAATTTCAGGCGCCGAAACAGCGGCCATGTTGCTTGAATGCGCTGATATCACCAGTTTTAGCAACGAGGGCGGGTGCCGATACCGCATGAGCGCCGGTGGCCCGGCCCCGTCCTTCGAGGCCCTGCGGGGCACCTCAGGATGAGGCCGGAGAGAGGTTACCGCTTGCCCAACGGAGAATGCAGTGCCTTGCCGCCGATAGCCTCGCGGCAGGGCACAACAACTAGCCCTCATGGTGAGGAGGCCCGCAGGGCCGTCTCGAACCACGAGGGCGGGTGGCTGGGTGATCGCACCTTTAGAAATTCTGGAACAGCTGCCGCACCGTATCGTAGGTCGCGTTGGCGATGTTCAGCGATTGCAAGCCGAGCTGCTGCTGCGTCTGTAATGCCTTGAGCTTGCTGGCCTCCTCCTCCATGTCGGCATCGACCAGCCGGCCGATGCCGGCGGTGATGTTGTCGTGCAGTTTGGCGGCGAAATCGCTTTGCAGCTCGATGCGTTTTTCCAGCGCGCCGAAGGCCGAGCCCACCGTCGTCAGCTGCGTCAGCGCCGCATCGACGACACTGATCATCTCGCCGATCTGCCCCTGCGTCGTCGCGGCCGATAGCGAAATGACGACCTGACCGGTGGTGGTGCCGTTCTTGCTGGTCATCAGCACGTAATTCTGCGAGGTCCCGAGCTCGCTGGCGAAATGGGCCGAGGTCAGTACGCCGTATTCGCCGGCGCCGGTCGCCCGGTCATCGATGAGATAGCGCGCATCCTTGGAGCTCGTGGCGCCAACCGGCGTATTGTCGATATGGTAGCTCAGCATGCCGACTGAAATCGTGCCGTCGGCATTGCGGATAAAGGAGGCCGGAATTTGCCGCGGTTGCGTCGGCGTGGCGTCGTTGTTGAGGACGACCCAGTTATCGCTGTTGAAGGTCGCCGATTCAGAGACGCTACGCAGCTGCTCCTGCAGTTGCTTGAGCTCTTCGTTGATCTTCGTTTTGTCGACCCCGTCCTCGGTCGCGGCGACCAGCTTCGCCTTGATCTCCGACACGACGTCGACGACGTTCTGGACGCCGGTATAGGCGGTACCCATCGTCGCCGCCGCCATGCCGAGCGCATCCTGGACCGCCGAAATCGCCTTGTTGTCGGTCCGTGCGGTGGTGGCGATCGACCAGTAAACCGCATTGTCGGCCGCTTTCGCGACACGCATGCCCGTCGTGATGTGATTCTGCGTGACCGTCATATTGCGGTTGATATCGCGCAGCACATGGAGCGCCGCATCGATGGAGACGCGCTGATAAATACTCACGGGAACTAAACTCCAAAAACACAACAGAACGCAACTGAACCAGGAATGAACCATCCGCGCAGACACTCATGTCCGGGGTCGCTGAATCCAGCGCGTTGCGGCCTTCGAGAAACGGAGAAGACCAGTTGGTTCCTGGTCACGATCATTGCCGCTTATGCTTAACAAACGGCTAATCTTCAGACGAAATTTATCGTATTTGGCAAGGCTTGATATACCATAAGAAACCCCGCCGAATGAAAATCCGGCGGGGGGATTCAGTCCGATGCAAGCCTCATTCTGCGGCTTGCAGCTGCTCTTCGTCTGGTGCGGCGCGAGGCCGGGTGGCGATCGCCATCTCCTCGTGCAGGCGCGCTTCTTCATGGGCGTGCGGCTTGGCAAAACGAGCGAGCAGCAGATAGGCGACCGGGGTGATGAACAGCGTCACCAGCGTCGCGAAGCCGAGGCCGCCGACGATCACCCAGCCGAGCGCCACGCGCGCTTCCGCACCGGCGCCATGAGCAAAGACCAGTGGCACGCCGCCAAGAATGGTGGCGATCATCGTCATCATGACAGGGCGAAGGCGTAGCGCGCAGGCTTTCTCGATCGACGCGCGCACGTCCTCGCCCCGGTCGCGCAGCTGGTTGGCGAATTCGACGATCAGAATGCCGTTCTTCGCCATAACGCCGACGAGCAGCACCAGGCCGATCTGGCTGTAGATGTTGAGGCTGGAGCCGGTGATAACAAGCGCGAAGACGGCGCAGGCAAGGCCGAGCGGCACCGTCGACATGATGATCAGCGACGACAGCACGCTTTCGAACTGCGCCGCCAGCACCAGGAAGATGATGACGATGGCAAAGCCGAAGGTCAGCGCCATGCCGTTCGAGTTCTCTTCCAGCGTCGCAGCTTCTGCAAGCGGCAGCAGGCGCGCACCCGGCGGCAGCAACGGCTCGGCGAGTTCGGTCACCTGCTTGACGGCATCGCCGAGCGACACGTTGTTCTTAAGCCCGGCGGTGATCGCGACGGAGGCGAGCTGCTGCTCGCGGTTGAGCTGCGGCGCGACCGAGCCCTCCTTCATCGTGGCGATGACCGACATTGGCACGATCTTGCCGTCGCCGGTCTTCAGGAACACGTTTTCGAGGTCGGTCGGATCGTCGATCGGCCGCGTCGTGGAGGTCAGAAGCACAGGGTAGGATTCGCCGTCGACGAAGACGTCGACCACCGAGCGTCCTTCGAGCAGCGACTGTATCGCCGTCGAAAGCCCCGTAATGTCGATGCCGAGATCAGAGGCACGCTCGCGGTCGATCGCCACCGACACCTGCGCCTGGCTCGGTTCGTTGGTCAGGCGCGGCGTATCATATTGGCCGGTGGCTTCGAGCGCCTGAACCAGCTTGGCGGCCGCCGCCGTCAGCGCCTGGTGATCATTGCCGACCAGCGCCATCTGCACGCCGCTGCCGGCGCCGCGGATACGCAGGCTGTTGGAGGAGATCGCGTTGCCGCGCAGCGCCGGCACCTTCGCCGCCGCCTGGTTGATGTCGGCGACGATCTCGGCCTGAGTCCGGTGGCGTTCACCCCAGGGGGCAAGTGTCAGCACCATGAAACCGCTGTTCAGCGAGCCGCCCTGGCCGGAGATCGA
Organism: Rhizobium sp. M1; assembly: GCF_002531805.1. Classification (NCBI taxonomy): domain Bacteria; kingdom Pseudomonadati; phylum Pseudomonadota; class Alphaproteobacteria; order Hyphomicrobiales; family Rhizobiaceae; genus Rhizobium; species Rhizobium sp. M1. The sequence goes on from NZ_NWSW01000011.1 coordinate 32,687, forward strand.
GAAGACGTTGCGGATGTCGCCGCTGTCGACCAGCGGCTGCAGATATTCCTCGACGAGCTGCATCTTGTCGCGGGTATATTCGAGGCTCGATCCCTGCGGCGTCGTCAGCCGCATCATCACCATCGACCGGTCTTCCTCGGGCGTCAGCTCGCTCTTGACTGTCGAGAAGGCGATGAGTGCGGCACCGGCGAAGATCACCGAAAACAGGATGACGACGAAGGGCGCGTTCAGGCAGCCATGCAGCGCCCATTTATAGAGACGGGCGAGCGCACCTCCGAAACGGCCGAGCGCACCGTGGTCCTCGATCATCGGCTTCGTCAGCATGCGCGAGGCGAGCATCGGGCAGAGCGTCAGCGCCACGATCGATGACAGCCCGACCGAGAAGGCGAGCACGAAGCCGAATTCGCGGAACAGGCCGCCGACCTGACCCGGCAGGAAAGAGAGCGGAATGAACACCGCCGCCAGCGTCGCGGTCGTGGCGACGACGGCGAAGAACACCTCGCGCGTGCCGAGCACGGCCGCCGCCCGCGGCCCCATGCCCTCGGCGCGCCGGCGCACGATGTTTTCGAGCACCACGATCGCGTCGTCGACGACGAGGCCGGTCGCCAGCACGATGGCAAGCAGCGTCAGGATGTTGATCGAGAAGCCGACCATGTAGATCGCCGCCAGCGTCCCGATCAGCGCCACCGGCATGCTGACCGCCGGGATCAGCGTCGCCCGCCAGTCGCGCAGGAAGAGATAGATGACGGCGGTGACGATGACGGCGGCAAGCACCAGCGCCAGCACCACCTCATGGATCGCCCCCTGGATGAAGACGGCGTCGTCGCTGGTGATGGCGATCGTCGTTCCCGCGGGCAGCGTCTTCGACAATTGCTCGACGGCAGCCTTGATGCCGGTCGAGATGTTCAGCGTGTTCGACTGCGCCTGGCGGATGATGCCGAGGCCGATGCCGGGCTTGCCGTTGGAACGCAACGCAGTATCCCCGTCGCGAGGCCCAAGCGTCACCGTCGCGACGTCGCCGAGGCGGACACGGTCCTGCAGCATGACATTGGAAAAATCGGCCGGCGTCTGCAGGTTGGCGGTGGCGCGCACGACAATATCCTGCGTCGTGCTCTTCAGCGAGCCGGCCGGCACATCGAGCGCGGCATTGTCGAGCGCCTTCGTCAGGTCGCCGATCGTCAGTCCGCGGCTTGCCAGCGCGCCCTGGTCGACATCGACGCGGAAAACCTTCTCCTGGTCGCCATATTCCTCGACATCGGCCACGCCGTCGACGGAGGCCAGCCGATCGATCACCTCGTTCTCGACGAGCAGCGTCAGGTCGTCCATGTTGAGGTTGGTGGAGGTGACGGCAAGGCGCATGATCGCCGAGGAGTCCGAATCCGCCTTGACGATCTGCGGCGCATCCGCCTCGTCGGGCAGGTTCTGGGTGATGCGGCCGATCGCGTCGCGCACGTCGTTGGCGGCGACTGCGAGATCGATCGCATCGGAAAATTCGAGCGTCACCCGGCTCTGGCCAAAGGAAGAGGTGGACGAGATCGATTTCAGGCCGCTGACGCGGGCAACCGCGCCCTCGATCACCTTGGTCAATTCCTGGTCGATCGTCTGCGGCGATGCGCCGTCGAAGGTGGTGCGCACGGTGACGACGGGACGATCGACATCCGGCAGCTCGCGGACCTCGACGCCGACATAGGCGGCAAGGCCGGCGACGACCATCAGCGTGTTGAACACCAGCGCCAGGATCGGCCGGCGAACGAAAAGCGCGGTGAAGCTCTGCTTGCCCGACGATCCGCCCTGATGAATCTCGGTCACGTTCATTGGGTCGCGACCTCCCCGTTCGCGGCGACATCGGCGGAAACACGCACCGCCCCGCCCTCACGCACCCGCTGCAGGCCCTGCGTCACGATCTTGTCGCCATCCTTGAGGTCGGCCTTGACGAGAATGAAATCGGGATTGCGCTGCACGATGCTCACCCGCACCTTATGCGACTTGTCGTCGGCCACTTGCCAGACGAAGGATCCTTGCGAATCCCACTGCACGGACTGCGGATCGACCGCCGGATATTTGTCGCCGGGGAATTTCATGCTGACGCTGAAGGACATGCCGGCGCGCAACTCGTCCGACGAGTTGTCGATCCGGGCGCGCAGGCGCAGCGTGCGGCTTGCAGCATCGATGCGGTTGTCGACGGCCTCTATCACGCCTGAGAACATCTGCCCCGGCTTTGCGACCGACATCGCCTCGACCGGCTGGCCGACCGCAACCGTATTGGAGAAGCGCTCCGGCACCCAGAAATCGACGAGGATTTCCGAACGGTCGTCGAGAGTGACGATCGGCGTCGTCGTCGTGACGTTGTCGCCGATATTGACCGGCACGATGCCGACGATGCCGTCGATCGGCGCGATGATATTGCGCCGGGCGAGGTTGAGCTCGGCGGCCTGGAGCTGCAGGCGGGCGCCCTGCTCGGCGATCTCGGAATCGAAGACGTCCATGCGCGACACGCTGGACTTGATGTTGTGATAGAGATTGGATTTTTCGACGGCGGCCCTAACCGCCACATCCGCCTGGCCGCGGGCGATCACCTGCTCCTCGCTGTCGAGCTTGGCCAGCACCTGGCCGGCCTTCACCCTGTCGCCCGACTTGATAAGAATCTCGCGAATAGTCCCGGATGCCTGCGGCGTCACGGCGACCGAACGGATCGCGTCACCTGTGCCGATGGCGTTGAGCCGATCGTTGACGACGCCCTGGACGACAGCCTCGGTCGCGACGAGAATCGCGCTGTTGCGCCCGCCGCCATTGCGGCGGTTCTGCCCCTCACCCTCGCCCTGGCCACGCCGCTGGCCTTGCGCCCCGGCCGGAGCCCCGGCATCGACCGTCTCTTCTGCCTTCGGTGCGATCTTGGAAACGAGGCTCTCCGGAATGCCTGCATCGCGCATCATATCGCCGGCACCCGGCACAAGGAAAACCCATGCGGCAAAGCCGGCAATAATGACGGTGAGCGAAAGTATAAACTGCTTCCAAAAGGCCATTCACGTCTCCGGAGGGACTCGAGGTTGGACCAGGGTCGGTCGAAAGAGGCGCTGTGGGAACGAAGTCCCCCAGGGATCAAGAACCCCTGTTGATGCGACAATATCGCGCGTTTACAGCTTAACGGCAAGCATAAGCACCCGGCATTACCGATTTGTAATATCAGCAAAGAATGGAAATAACCCGGACGCTCACTTTTGCTTGAACGAAGCTCGCAAACGTCTTGACGAAGCCGGCTTCGAGGCAAGATTGCTCGGCAAAACCGGTGCCGGTGAATGTCTACCGACGCATTGACCACCGCAGGCCGAGCACGGCCGCCAGTCCCAACACCGGCCACACCGCCCAGAAGCGTCCTTCCCAGGTGAAGAGGTTGATGCCGATGATGCCGAGCGCCACGATCGCCAGCGCCGCGAGCTTACGATCGAAGAGGGTCTGGCCACGGTTCCAGGCCAGCGCCGCAACGACGGCGAGCGCAAGGACGGGAAAGCGCGCCCAGAAAACGCCCTGCCACGACAAAAGATTGATACCGATCAGCACGGCGGCGATGACGCCGAGCACGGCAAACAGCCTTCGTCCGCCGGGAGCCGGCCTTGCCTCCCCCGTGACGGTGGGTGCCGGCAATGGCCGGGCAGCGGCAGGTCGCTCGGCAGACGGCGCCTCGTCGCCTCCGTCGCCGATCCTCACCGCATAGCTCGGCACGCCTTCTTCGACATTCTTGACCATCAGCGCCCCGAGAAATTCGAAACCAACCGCCACCTTGTTGCGAACCTGGTCGTAGACGGTACTCGATATGACGATTCCGCCCGGCGCGGCCGAGGCCTGCAGCCGCGCGGCGATGTTGACGCCGTCGCCATAGATGTCGTCGCCCTCGACGATCACATCGCCGAGATTGAGGCCGATACGGAACAGCATGCGCCCGTCGTCCGGGCGGCGGGCGTTGAAGCCGGCAAGTTCGTTCTGCGTGTCGACGGCTGCACGCACGGCCTCGACCACGCTCGGGAAATCGGCGATCAGCCCATCGCCCCAGGTGTTGACGACACGGCCGCCATGGCTTTCGATCAGCCGCCCCATCGCCTCCCGGCAGCGCTTCAGCGTTGCAAGCGTCCCCTCCTCGTCGGCTCCCATCAGCCGCGTATAGTCCTGCACGTCAGCACAGAAGATCGTCGTCAGCTTGCGCCGCGTTTCACCCATGGCCCTTCGTCTCCGCGCTGTCCGACCCGGAGGGATCGCAACGACAGCAGATTACGAAGGCTTTGCCTTTGTTGCCACCGGTAATTGCCGATCGATCATCCATCACTCCTGATGTAAGCGGTTCAGCTTCTTTCGCCCGTCCAGTCGTCGACCTTTAAAGGCTCAGAAATGCGAGCAAAAGCCTTGTCACGCGTGACGAGGGTTGCCGCGGTCGCAACGGCATGAGCGGCAATCATCATGTCCAGGGGCGCCAGAATCGTGCCTTTGGCTTCACAGGCGGCGCGCAGGTCACCATAGGCTCGCGTGACGTCGTGATCCCAGGGGAGAACATCGACCCTGAGGAGGAATTGCCTTACCCGCTCGGATAGCGCCTTCGGATAGCCTCGCTTGGCAAGACCGTAGAACAATTCCCCTTCCGTGATAGATGAGATGGCGATCTCGTCCATTGGAAGCGCCGCCAGTCTTTTAAGTATCTCCGGCCGATCGCCTTTGATGACATGACTGGCGATATTGGTGTCGAGCATCCATGCCGTCATCCCTTCCAACCTTCGAACGGATCACGATCTTGCGAAGGCTGGCTACGATCGGCCGGCCCAAGGAAATCGTCGGGAATCGGATCCTTCCGATGGAGTTCGAAAAGGCCATCCCATGAATCCGGCTTGCGCGATAATATGACATCACCGGTCTTCGGATCACGACGAACGAACACTTCGCTCTCCTCAAAGCGAAACTCCGCAGGGAGCCTCACCGCCTGGCTGCGGCCGGTCGTAAAAATCTTAGCCGTTTTCGTTGCCATGACAGCCTCCCCATTGCGATAGCTATCATGGTATATACCATCGACTGGCAGCAGACAAGCATGTCACCGGTGCCGGCGATTATTGAACGATCTTGCGCGGGCTCGCCGTGTGCTCCCTCGCCACCGTATTGGAACCGTCGATCTCCTGGAGCAAGACATCGTAGCCCCAGAGATCGGCAAGATGCTGCAGGACGAGTTTCGTGTCGTTTTCCTGAAGATAGCAGCCGTTCATGACGATATGCTGCAGCAGCAGACGGCGGTCGCCGGCGAGGTCGACATCGACGATGTCGATGGCCGGATCGGTCCAGCCGATATCATATTCGCGGGAGAGCTGGCGGCGGATGCGCAAGTACCCGCGCTCATTGTGGATCGCCGAAACCAGCACACCCTCGGTCTGTTCCGGATCGTCATAAAGATGGAACAGGCGCAGCTGCCGGATGAGGTTCGGGCTCAGGAACTGGCTGATGAAACTCTCGTCGCGGTAATTGGCCCAGACGTCGCGCAGGACCGCCATCGCATCGCCGCGGCCGGCGATGTCGGGGAACCATGCGCGATCCTCCTCCGTCGGCTTCGTGACGATCCTCTCGATATCCTGCATCATCGCAAAGCCGAGCGCATAGGGATTGAAACCCGAGAACCGCCGGTCGTCATAGCTTGGCTGGAAGACGACATTGGCGTGCGACTTCAGGAATTCGAGGAAGTTCCCATCGCTGATCTGCCCCCGCTCGTGAAGCCGGTTCATGATCTGGTAATGGACGAAGGTGGCAGTTCCTTCATTCATGACCTTGGTCTGCCGCTGCGGATGGAAATATTGCGCGACATGGCGGACGATGCGAAGAATCTCGCGCTGCCACGGCTGCAGCCGCGGCGCAGACTTCTCAAGAAAATACAGGATGTTGTCTTGCGGCAGGCCGAGCGCGGCACGGCGCTTTTCCAAGCCGATGTCACCCGCCTTTTTCGCCTTGCCGACGGGAACCGTGCGCCACAGGTCGTTGAACATCTGCTCTTCGTGGGCGCGGCGCTCCTGCTGCCGCTTCTCCTCCTGGCGAAGGTCGGTCGCAGTCTTGCCCGCGTATCGATGCACCCCGTGCGACATCAGCGCATGCGCTGCATCGAGCGTCCGTTCAACCGCCGTCTCGCCATACCGTTCTTCGCAGCGCGTGATATAACCCTTTGCGAAATCGAGGTAATCGAGAATTCCTTCCGCATCGGTCCAGAGCTTGAAGAGATAATTGTTCTTGAAGAAGTGATTATGGCCGAAGGCCGCATGGGCGGTGACGAGCGTCTGCATCGTCGCCGTGTTCTCTTCCATCAGATAGGAAATGCAGGGGGAGCTGTTGATGACGATCTCGTAGGCAAGGTCGCGCATCCCGCGGCGGTAGAATGTTTCATGATGCGCGAAGTGTTTTCCGAAGGACCAATGGCGGTAAAACAGCGGCATGCCGGTTGAGGAATAAGCATCCAGCATCTGCTCCGAAGTGATGACCTCGATCTGGTTCGGATAGACATCGAGGCCGAGTTCGCCGAGCGCAATCGCCTCGCAGGCGTCGTGAATGCGCTGCAGTGTTGCGAAGTCCCAGTCGGCACCTTCGAACAAAAGCCGGTCTTTCGGCCTCACCGTCATGGTCATGGCGTCACCCTCGACTGTGCGTCACGTTTCTGGAAGAGATCGTGGAAAACGGGGAATATCTCGCCTCGCCGGCAGACCTTGCGCATCGAAAGCGGCAGCGCTTCGGAACGGATCCCGTCATAGAGCATCCAGAGCGGTGACCGGGATACGGAAGAATCGCCGCCTTCCTCGCCCACCTCGATATAGGCAAAATACTGGCACAACGGCAAAATATCGCGCAGCAGCTGCCCGGTCAGGTTGCCGTCGGAATGGGCGTTGTCGCCGTCCGAGGCCTGGGCGCCGTAAATATTCCATTCGGCCGGATCGAAACGCGCCGCGATGATCGCCCGCATCGCCGCAAGGGCGCTGGAAACAAGCGTGCCGCCCGTCGCCGGACCGTAGAAGAAGGTTTCCTCGTCGACCTCTTCGGCCCTGTCGGTATGACGGATGAAGACGATTTCCACTTTCTTGTAGCGTTTCGACAGGAAAAGGTAGAGCAGCAGATAGAACCGCTTCGCCAGGTCCTTCATGTGCTCCGACATGGAGCCGGAGACGTCCATCAGGCAGAACATCACCGCTTTCGCCACAGGCTTCGGCTCGTTTTCGAAGCGGCGATACCGAACGTCGAGCGGATCGATATAGGGAATGCGCCGGCTTTTCTCCGTCAGCGATTTGAGCTTGGCCTCAAGCGCCAGACGGCTCTCGTCGTCTTCGCATTCCTCGATCTGCCGCTGCAGCGCTTCGATCTCTTCGCGGCGTGGGCGTCCCAGCGCGACGCGGCGCATCATCGCCAGCCTGGTCGTGCGACCGACGGCAATGTTGGACGGCGATCCTGACACGGAATAGCCGGCCCGGAAGGGCGTTTCCTCTTCGGTTTCGGCCAGACGCCGCTTGGCGAGATCGGGCAGTTCCAGATCGTCCAGGAACACATCGAGGAATTCCTCGCGCGTCAGCACGAAACGGAAGCCGTCCTCGCCGTCGCCTTCGCCCGCATCCTTGGGTTTTCCGCCCCTGCTCCCCGGCGGGCGCGGAAGAATGTCGCCTTCGACGAAGGCCCTGTTTCCGGGCAGAATATGATCGCGGATGCCGCCATCGCCCCTCCGCAGGTTCGGCTCGGCCATCCCGTCGATCGGCAGGCTGATTTCCCCGCCGTCGAGCACATCGCGAATGTTACGGTTTTGCAGAGAACGTTTGACCGCCTGCTGCACGGCGCCCTTCATGCGTCGAAGGAACCGCTGCCGATTTTCCAGACTTTTACCGCGCGGATTCAGCCGCCGGTCGACAATGTGCATAATGGCTCCGCATTAACTTGCCTGTTTGACGCGCATGTACCATTCCACAAGGCGTCGAACCTGCCTCTCGGTGTAACCCCGCGCGGCCATGCGCGAGACGAATTCGCTGTGTTTCTTTTCGGTTTCCGAATCCTTCTTCGACCCGAAGGAAATGACCGGCAAAAGATCTTCCACCTGCGAGAACATACGTTTCTCGATGACTTCCCGGATCTTCTCGTAGCTCGTCCATGACGGATTTTTTCCGCCGTTGGCTGCCCGCGATCTCAGCGAGAACTTGACGATTTCGTTGCGGAAATCCTTCGGATTGGCAATGCCCGCCGGCTTTTCGATTTTCGTCAGTTCCTGATTGAGGAGCTCGCGGTCGAGAAGCTGGCCGGTATCGGGATCCTTGAAGTCCACATCTTCGATCCAGGCATCGGCATAATCTACGTAGCGGTCGAACAAATTCTGTCCGTAGTCTGCATAGGATTCAAGATAGGCCTTCTGAATCTCATTGCCAATGAACTCTGCGTAGCGTGGCGCAAGATCGGCCTTGATGAATTCCAGATAGCGCTTCTCGACATCGTCGGAAAATTGCTCGCGACGGATCGCCTGTTCCAGCACATACATCAGATGGACGGGGTCGGCGCCGATATCCGTGGTGTCGTGATTGAAGGTCGAGGCGAGCACCTTGAAGGCGAAGCGGGTCGATATCCCGTCCATGCCTTCGTCGATGCCGGCAGCGTCCCGGTATTCCTGAACGCTGCGGGCGCGCGGATCGCTTTCCTTCAGGCTTTCGCCGTCATAGGTGCGCATCTTCGAGAAGAAGGTCGAGTTCTCATGCTTGCGCAGGCGCGAAAGCACGGAAAAACGAGCCAGCATTTCGAGCGTTGCCGGGGCGCATGGTGCATCCGCCAGTTCCGACCCCTCGATCAGCTTTTCGTAGATCTTCTGTTCTTCCGTCACCCGCAGGCAATAGGGCACCTTGATGACGCAGATACGGTCGATAAAGGCCTCGTTATTCTTGTTGGCCTTGAAGGTCTGCCACTCCGCCTCGTTCGAATGCGCAAGGACGATGCCGGAGAAGGGTATGGCGCCGATATTCTCGGAGCCGATATAGTTGCCCTCCTGCGTCGCCGTCAGCAGCGGATGCAGCATCTTGATCGGCGCCTTGAACATCTCGACGAATTCGAGAATGCCCTGGTTGGCGCGGTTGAGCCCGCCCGAATAGCTGTAAGCATCGGGATCGTTCTGGGAATAGGTTTCCAGCTTGCGGATGTCGACCTTGCCGACCAGCGACGAGATGTCCTGATTGTTCTCGTCGCCAGGCTCGGTCTTGGCAATGGCGATCTGGCGCAGCCGCGAAGGTTGTATCCTGACGACGCGGAATTGGGAAATATCGCCGCCGAAGTCGTCGAGCCGCTTCAGGCACCATGGGCTCATCAGCCCGTTCAGCCGCCGCAGCGGGATGCCGTACTGCTCCTGGAGGAGCGAGCCCATTGTCTCAGGATCGAAGAGGTTGAGCGGGCTTTCGAACACCGGACTGATCTCGTCGCCCGCCTTCAGCACGTAGATCGGATGAACCTCCATCAACTGCTTCAGCCGCTCCGCCAGCGACGACTTGCCGCCGCCGACCGGGCCGAGCAGATAGAGAATTTGCTTGCGCTCCTCGAGTCCCTGCGCCGCGTGCCGGAAGAAGGAAACAATGCGTTCGATGGTCTCTTCCATGCCGTGAAAGCCGGTAAAGGCTGGATAGACCCGGATGGTCCGGTTCATGAAGATCCTGCCGAGGCGCGCATCCCTGGCCGTGTCGACCATTTGCGGCTCGCCGATCGCAGCGAGCAGGCGCTCCGTCGCATTGGCATAGGCGATCGGTTCTTGCTTACAGAGGTCGAGATATTCCGAAACCGACATGTCGGCCTCGCGGCGCGCTTCATAACTGCGCGTGAACGCATCGAATACGGATTCACTCAGCATGGGACCTCCATTAAGGTTATGCCGCAGGCTCTAAGCCGTATAACCATCGAGATGGCCACGGCGTTCCTAAGAATCAATAGTTTCGTAGGTATATTCGACGCTCACCGGCTGTTTGTAGCAATGCACAAAAAATTGCATGCACCGGTAATTTTTTACTCTGCGAAACTGTTTCATATTGTAGTTGAAAAAAGGCCTATTGCGATATCAGCACATTTAGCGACGTGACATGAATGTCAAAAAGGTGTGCAATGGCGCCCGTGATTCGAGAATGCGAGAAAACAGCGATCGGCAGCCGATAAGGGCAGCCTCGATCGGGCGGATGCCGATGCGCCGCCAGTAAATTCGGTAAATTTCAGGGGAAAATGGCGCGTGGCGATCACGCGCCCCGATTCGTAATCGTGCCTCCGCCGGCCTCAGCCGTTGAACGCCCTCTCCAGCGCAGCAAGATCAATCTTGACCATGCCGAGCATCACCTCGGTGACGCGCTTGGCCCGCTCTCGATCGCTGTCGGCGACCATCTCGGAAAGCACCCGCGGCACGATCTGCCAGGAAAGGCCCCAGCGGTCCTTCAGCCAGCCGCAGGCTTCAGGCGTGCCGCCATTGGCGAGAAACGCATCCCAGATCCGATCGATCTCGGCCTGGCTGTCGAGCAGAATGGCAATCGAAAAAGAATGGTTGAAGCTGTCGAGCGGGCCGGCCTTCATCGCCAGGAAGGCTTGATCGCCGAGCGTGAATTCGATCAGTTCGACGCTGCCCGGAGGCCCGCTCGGCGTTTCCGCCGGCAATATGGTGGTGCGGCCGATCCTGGAATCCGGAATGACCGATACGTAGAATTCGACGGCTTCGCGCGCTTGCTCCGCGAACCAGAGATTTGAAACGACCTTCGGCATGAACAGCCTCCTGTTGGCGAGGGTTGCCGGACTCCTGTCCGATGCCCCGAGGACGTCTCGCCGGCATCGGTTCCGACAGGCTGGGCTCAGATTTTTTTGCTGCGCGGCCGTACGACGATCGCAGTCACACCCAGCGGCGGCCCTGCCGCCCGCATCGGTCCGCAACAGCGGTGGTTCAGGAATGAAAGCAGAACATCTTTTCTGGTCTTTCCCTCCCGAATCACTACATTACGCGCCATGAGCAATAGTTTCGACGATATTCCCTTCTTCGACGAAGAGCCGGGCGAAATGGCGCGCAAGCCGCAGCCGCCGGCCGCACCCCGGGGGGGGCACGCCCCCTTGGGAAGGGCGCCCGCTGCGGCCGGCGGGATCGCCGCCCGCGCCATGGCGGCGCGCGACGGCGGCAAGCGACCGGATTACCTCGCAGGCCTTAATCCCGAACAGACGGAAGCCGTGGAAACCCTGGAGGGTCCGGTTCTCGTCCTTGCCGGCGCCGGCACCGGCAAGACACGGGTGCTGACCACGCGCATCGCCCATATCCTCAATAGCGGCCGCGCCTTCCCTTCGCAGATTCTCGCCGTCACCTTCACCAACAAGGCCGCCCGCGAGATGAAGGAGCGCATCGCCCTGCTCGTCGGCGGCGCCGTCGAAGGCATGCCCTGGCTCGGCACCTTCCATTCGATCGGCGTCAAGCTTCTGCGCCGCCATGCCGAACTCGTCGGCCTCAGCTCCGATTTCACCATTCTCGACACCGACGACGTCGTCCGTCTGATCAAGCAGCTGATCCAGGCCGAGGGTCTCGACGACAAACGCTGGCCGGCCAAGCAGTTCGCCGGCATGATCGACACCTGGAAGAACAAGGGCCTCGGCCCGGCCGATATTCCCGAGGGCGACGCGCGCGCCTTCGCCAATGGCCGCGGCCGCGATCTCTATTTCGCCTATCAGGCGCGCCTGTCGACGCTCAACGCCTGCGATTTCGGCGATCTGCTCATGCATCCGATCGCGATCTTCCGCAAGAATCCGGATCTTCTGAAGGAATATCACGGCCGCTTCCGTTATATCCTCGTCGACGAATATCAGGACACCAACACCGCCCAGTATATGTGGCTGAGGCTGCTGGCCCAGCGCAGCAAGGGCGAGCCGCAGAATGTCTGCTGCGTCGGCGACGACGACCAGTCGATCTACGGCTGGCGCGGCGCCGAGGTCGACAATATCCTGCGCTTCGAGAAGGACTTCCCCGGCGCCAAGGTGATCAAGCTCGAGCGCAATTACCGCTCGACCGAACATATCCTCGGTGCGGCCGCCCATCTGATCGCCCATAATGAAGGCCGCCTGGGCAAGACGCTGTTCACCGAACGCGCCGATCCCGATGACGTCAAGGTGCAGGTCCACGCCTCCTGGGATTCGGAGGAGGAAGCCCGCGCCATCGGCGAAGAGATCGAGCAGCTCCAGCGGGGCAAGCATCTGCTGAACGACATGGCGATCCTGGTGCGCGCTTCCTTCCAGATGCGCGAGTTCGAAGACCGCTTCGTCACCCTCGGCCTCAACTATCGCGTCATCGGCGGCCCGCGCTTCTACGAGCGTCTGGAAATCCGCGATGCCATGGCCTATTTCCGCCTGGTCGCACAGCCGGCCGACGACCTCGCCTTCGAGCGCATCATCAACACGCCGAAGCGCGGCCTCGGCGACACGACGGTGCGCGCCCTGCACGACTATGCGCGTGCCCGCGACATCCCGATGCTGGCGGCAGCCGCCGACATGATCGAGACCGACGAGTTGAAGCCGAAGGCGCGCAAAGCCCTCTTCGACGTGATTCAATCTTTCCGCCGATGGCAGGAACTGCTTGAAAACACACCGCATACCGAACTTGCCGAGCAGATCCTCGAAGAGTCCGGCTATACCGACATGTGGAAGAACGACAAGAGCGCCGAAGCGCCGGGCCGCCTTGAAAACCTGAAGGAACTGATCCGCTCGATGGACAGCTTCGAGTCGATGCGCGGTTTCCTCGAACACGTCTCCCTCGTCATGGACGCAGAAACCAACGAGAACCTCGACGCCGTCTCGATCATGACGCTGCATTCGGCCAAGGGCCTGGAATTCGATACCGTCTTCCTGCCCGGCTGGGAGGAAGGCCTCTTCCCCCACCAGCGCTCGCTGGATGAGAGCGGCCGCGCCGGTCTGGAGGAAGAACGGCGGCTCGCCTATGTCGGCATCACCCGCGCCAAGCGCCGCTGCCATATCTGGTTCGTCTCCAACCGCCGCATTCACGGCCTCTGGCAATCGACCCTGCCCTCGCGTTTCCTCGACGAACTGCCGGAAACCCATGTCGAGGTCGCCGAGATGGAGCAGAGCTACGGCGGTTACGGCCGCGGCGGCTACGGCCAGTCCCGCTTCGACAAGGCCGAACCTTTCGCCAACTCCTATTCCACGCCCGGCTGGAAACGCGCCCAGGCCAACAGGACCGACGCCACGCGCGACAACTGGGGCACCCGCTCCGGCCACGCCGTCGAACGCATCGGCTATGGCGAAAGCGGCCCGAAGGGACGCACGATCGATGGCGAGCTGGTCGCCAAGTCGACCTCGTCGGAGCCGTCGCGCTTCACCCTCGGCGATCGCGTATTCCATATGAAATTCGGCAATGGCAACATTACCGGCATCGAAGGCAACAAGCTGACGATCGACTTCGACCGTGCGGGGCAGAAGCGAGTGCTGGACGGCTTCGTCGAGCGCGTCTGACTACGCGACGATACCGCAGGAACAGTCACCCGAACATCCGCATACTGCTGAGCCCGAGGATGTCGTTCAGCAGGGCGATCCCCATGCCGGTGGCGACGATCGACAATCCGATCAGGAACAGCCGGCGCGCCCGGTCGTATTTGACGGCGAGCAACGAGTCTCGCGCCAAAAGATCGGCAAACACCTTCACCTGAATGGCGATGCCGACGGTCAGGAATGCCATCGGCAGCAGATCGACGCGGCTCCAGTCATTGGGATTGGACACCCAGAGGCTGATGAAATTGAGGGAGAAACCGAGAATGATGCCGGTCGCCGTCAGCGATCCGTTACGGAAGGTCGCATCGATCTTTTCCTCGGAGTGAGGCTCGGACATGGTTTGGGTTCCGGCTTGCTGCTGAGGCAAGAAAGGCAGAATTCGCGCCCTTGAGCAAGGCCAGGCGTTTTGCGGTTGCTGTCACACCATTGAAAACTCCCGCATAGATTGAATTAGAGCATTCTTTTTCGGCCGATTACTACCATCAGTGACAGAATTAACACTTGCATGCGGGCCCCCGGGAATTCACTAGTTGATGCATTCGGTGCATTTGGCATTTGCATTGCCGTAACGCGAAGGGATTGGCCTTGATGAAAGCGCTGCTGCTCGTCGATATCCAGAACGGCTTCTGTCCGGGTGGAAACCTGCCGGTGCCGGACGGCGACAAGGTTGTTCCCGTCGCAAACAGGCTGATCGAGAGCGGCAAATACGATCTGATTGTCGCCTCCCAGGACTGGCACCCGCCCGGCCACGGCAGCTTCGCCTCCGCCCATCCGGGTGCCGCCCCCTTCGAGATGGGCGAATTGTCCGGCAAACCGCAGATGATGTGGCCCGACCACTGCATCCAGGGCACGCTCGATGCCGAACTGCATCCGGAGCTCAAATCCGAAGAAATCGACCTGATCCAGCAGAAGGGCGAGGATCCCAGGATCGACAGCTATTCGGCCTTCCGCGACAATGATCGAGACGCTTCGACCGGCCTTTCCGATTTCCTCGAAGACCAGGGTGTGACCGATCTCGACGTCTGCGGTCTGGCGACCGATTACTGCGTCAAATTCTCCGCGCTCGACGCACTGGAGATGATGCCGGGCGTGCGCGTGCGCTTCATCGAGGACGCAAGCCGCGGCATCACCCCTGAAGGCGTCGCCGCTGCCATCGACGAGATGCAGGCGCACGGCATCGCCGTGATCAACAGTGCGGATGCCTTGCGCGAATGAACCGCCGATCTTTATTTCAACAGATAGGCATCGAATGTCTCATCGCTGCCGGCGACGGGGCCGAAACGCTTGACGAGGGTCGTCTCGCTCCGGAAGGCGGAAATCTCCTCCGGCGTCAAAGACAGCAGCCAGCTGTAACTTTCGCGCAATGAGACGGGCGCGGCAATTCGGTCAAGCCGCTGTGAGAGAAGAATGACGATGGGCGCGTGCTCGCTCTGCTGCAGTTGCCGCGCCGTCTGCAGTATATCGGCAAGGCTGAGCGAGAGCCGCGCATTGCGGGTATACCGCACGATCGCGCCGAACCGTTGCTCCCGTAGAAGATAGGTGCGATTGGGGATGTAATAGGGCAAGGGCTCCACGAGATAATCGGGATCCGCCATGATGATCGCATCCTTGAGATCCGGGCGCGATTGAATGAACGACCCGAGATCCCGGGCTCGGCTCAGCGGAATGTCGGTGAACAGGAACTGATGGACCTTTTCGATACCGGAGGCGACCTGCAGCGCCAGCAAAATCATGAAGCACAGACGCCCGATCTTGACGACGCCACCGGCTGACTCGACACCGGCAATGCCCGCGGCTGCGGACCGGGAGCGGCTGACCAAGGCAATCATGCCGATCATGAACACCAGCCATAGGGCCTGATGTCTGTAGCTACCTGGGTAGACAAGCGTAAAGAGCAGCGAAAACCCTAGGAGAACCGCTGCGGCCGCGAACATCGCCGGCCGCCGATTGGCCAGCCCAAGCAGACTGCCATAGATGAGCACCGCCATCAGCGAGGCGAAAACCCGAGCAAGCAATGGATCGGCCACGACCAGCCGAAGGATCCTGTCGGGGTAGAACTCCATGAAATAGGAACTCGCCCCGGCAAAGGCATAAAGGACCAGCGGGGCGAAATTCTTGCCTGCGAGATCGTTCTGCCCGGCATCGTTGAAGGTGGGATAGACTGTCATCACGCACAGAACAACGCCGACCGCGGCAATGACAGCGGCCGTCGCAAAGGCCCGATATGCCGACAGAGAAGGTCTCGGACGCGCCAGGACCAGATCGAAAAACCAATAGGCAAGAAAACCGCCGACCAGCACGACCGAGTGGACGTTGGTATTTGCCAGCAAGGCAAACAACAGGCCGAGCACCATGCCGTTGCGCATTCCCCTCTCCCAGCTCAGGACGATAAGGAAGACCAAAAGCATGCTGATGCCGTAGTTTCGCGACATCGCGGCGTAGTCGAAAACCGAAAAGCTGCTGAACAACGACAGCAGCATGATCGAGCGCGGCAGTTCAAGCCTGAAAACAAGAAGGTAGGCCGAGGCGGCGGCGATCGTCAGCGCGACGATTTTCAGGACGACGGGAGAGCCGACGACAAGATGAGCGGCGCGCAACAGGACATACCAGAGTGCCGGATGACCTTCGCCATGCATCTGCCGAAGCATATCGATGAAACTCCCACCCTGAAGGGCGAGGGACAAAGCGCGAACCTCATCGCGCCACACGGTTTCTGACCAGCAAAGCGCGAATGCCAGCGCAAACCACACCACAAAGATCAACGTCTTGCCGAGCGTTGTTGATCGAGGTTCATCGATTTTAGAGACAATAACAGCCAACGGAAGCAACCCGGTCATCGAAAATGCCGTGACGATAGCGGCGCCCCGATAATTTGACGTTAAGGTGAAATATACTCGCCGGATTGAGGCGTCCGGTGTCGGTTCGGCTTATATCGATCCGTCCTTGCTTCTGAACGAACCAAACATGGGAGTTGAGAGATGAGAAAGCTTGTAACCGCGGCCTTCGTGAGTCTCGACGGCGTTATGCAGGCGCCCGGCGCACCCGAGGAAGATCCGACCGGCGACTTCAAACTTGGCGGCTGGACCGTCAATTACTGGGACGAGCCGATGGGGGAGTTCATGGACGGGATCTTTACCGATCCCTTCGCTCTGCTGCTCGGCCGCAAGACCTATGAGATCTTCGCCGCGCACTGGCCCTTTGTCGGGCAAGACGACCCCATCGGAAAGGCCTTCAATGCCGCCACCAAATATGTCGCGACGACATCGCAAGAGCCGCTCACCTGGGAAAATTCCGTTCCGCTGCGCGGCGATGCCGTCGCCGAAATCGCCCGGCTGAAGCAGGAGGACGGCCCTGACCTGCTGACGCAGGGCAGCAGCAGCCTGTTGCAATCGCTGCTCGCGCACGACCTGATCGACGAACTCCGGCTCCTGACTTTTCCGCTCATCCTCGGCCCCGGGAAGCGCCTGTTCGGCGCGGGTGTCACACCGGCAGCGCTGAAGCTCACCGCCAACTCGGTATCGACGACGGGCGTCATCATGAGCGTCTATCAGCGCGCCGGCGAGGTCAAACCCGGCAGCTTCGCGATGCAGGAGCCCTCGCAGGCCGAACTGGCGCGCCGGGAGCGGATGAAGCGCGAGGGCTAGAGCCTTTCCTGGTTAGATTGAAGCATTCTGTTGGCTCAAACGGAGTCGGATGGTCGACCGGCCGGCGCACGTCGTAGCCCAGCTCTACGGCCAAGCCGGCCGGTCGATCAGCCGGCCCGTTTCAGCCAACCCTCCCGCAGATTTGCCAGGCAAATCTGCAAGACTCAAAAGCGCCGGACGCACTTATCGCTTCGCCATAGCGAAGCGGTGCGGCCGGTGGGCCGGGCATCTCTAGCCAGGATCAGAGGCGATCGGCTCGGACGTACCTTGGGGTATGCCCATCGCCAATCGCCTCTGCCCTGACGAAAACCTGCTCCGGCAGAATGCTTCTCTAACCAGGAAATGCTCTAAGGCGGGCCGCTCAGGCGCCCGCGGCCTTGTTCTTCTCGTCACGCTCGAGCAGATAGATGTCCTCGGCGAGGTCCTCCATCTTCTTCGAAAGGGCCGCGTGCGCATCGCGAAGACCCTGATTGTAATAGTGAGCGCCGATCTCCTCGGCGAAGAAGTCGAGCAGGAACTCCGCCGGCAGCGCGCCGATCGGCTGGTCGAGTTCCGTCTCGAAATAGCGGCGGATGCGCGAGACGATCGCCGCTTTCGCCTCCTTGGTAAATTCGATCTTCTTCATTGGCACCTCTCCGCCGGTTGCGATCAGCACGTTGATGCTTCAGCGAAATCGATTGATCAATCAACGAAATTCAATTGCCGTGGCAATCCGCAGACCATAAGGGAAAGCTGAATTTCCAACAGGATCATCCAGATGAATCGCGCCGACTTTGTTGAAGGTTTGCGGGGCGGCTCCGCCGTTGCGCTGGCGTCGGCGCCCTTCGGCGCGCTGTTCGGAGCGCTCGCGGTCGAAAACGGCATGTCGCTTTCCGAAGCCGCCTTCATGAGCGCCACCGTCTATGCCGGCGCCAGCCAGATGGTCGGCATCGAGCTCTTCGGCCACAATGTCCACGCCTGGCTGATCGTGTTGTCGATCCTCGCCGTCAATTTTCGCCACGTGCTCTATTCGGCGGCCTTAGCGCGCTATATCGGCCATTTCACGCCGGTGCAGAAATTCTTCACCTTCTTCCTGCTCGTCGATCCGCAATTTGCCGAAGCGGTGAAGCGCAGCGAGGCCGGCAAACCGCTGACCTTCGCCTGGTATTTCGGCTTCGGCATCATCATCTATATTCCCTGGGTGCTGATCAGCGTCGCCGGCGGCATGCTCGGCGGCTTCATCGGCGATCCGAAGGCGATCGGCCTCGATATCCTGCTGCCGGCCTATTTCCTCGGCATCGTCCTCGGCTTCCGCAAGCGCGATAATTTCCTGCCCGTCGCACTCGTCAGCGCGGTGGCTTCGGTGCTCGCCTATCGCTACGTCGGCTCGCCCTGGCATGTGAGCCTCGGCGCTGCCGCCGGCATCGTGCTCGCCGCCCTGCTGCCATTGGCGCCGCAAGAGCCCGATCTTGAAGCGGACGCCCTTCAATCCGAAGTGCACGAGGTCTGAGCCATGGAATTCGATCTTCACATGGCGCTCGTCATCCTCGCCGCCGCTGCCGCCACCTTCGCCACCCGTATCGGCGGCTACATCCTCATCACCCGGATGAAGAGCATTCCGCCGCGCATGGAGGCGGCGCTGAATGCCGTGCCGGCGGCCGTGCTGACGACGCTGGTCGCACCCGCCTTCTTCATCGGCGGCTGGGATTCGAAGCTGGCGCTCGCCGTCGCCCTCTTCGTCGGCCTGCGTTTCACCCATACATGGATGCTGGTCGCCGCCTGGATTGTCGTGATGATCTGGCGCCATAGCGCCGGCGTTTAACGCCGGCGCTATGGCGCCACTACGCTAATATTCCAGGGGCAGCGTCGCGTTTTCGAGCCACGCCCTGACGTCGTGATCGTGGATCAGCGGCATCAGCGCCTCGCGCGTGCGGCGGTGATAGTCATTGAACCAGTGCAGCTCGTCATGGGTCAGCAGCTCGGGGATGACGAGGCTGCGGTCGATCGGGCAGAAAGTAAGCGTCTCGAAACCGAGCATGGCCATATCGCCGCCCTCGATCTCCTCGGCCCCGCGCACATAGATCAGGTTCTCGATGCGGATGCCGAAGCTGCCCGGCCGGTAATAACCCGGCTCGTTCGAAAGGATCATGCCGGGCAGCAGTTCCTGCGTCGAAAGCCTGGAGATGCGCTGCGGCCCCTCATGCACCGAGAGATAGGAGCCGACGCCGTGGCCCGTGCCATGGGCGAAATCGGCCCCCGCCCGCCACAGCGCGATACGCGCCAGCGGATCGAGGTCGCAGCCGCGCGTACCCTTCGGGAAACGCGCCGTGCTGATCTGGATCATGCCCTTCAGCACCAGCGTGAAGAAGCGGCGATGCTCCTCCGAGACCGCACCGATCCCCACCGTGCGGGTGATGTCGGTCGTGCCGTTGATATATTGCGCGCCGGAATCGATCAGGAAGAGTTCGCCGGCCTCGATCATCCGGTTGGTCTCGGTCGTCACCCGGTAATGCATGATCGCCGCATGTTCGCCCGCACCCGAAATCGTGTCGAAGGAAATGTCCTTCAGCGGGTTCTGCATGCTCAGGCCGACGCGCGCGCGCGCCGCTTCGAGCCGCTCGGCGGCGGCAATCTCGCTGACCGTGCCGGGTTTTTCCTGCGACAGCCAATAGAGGAATTCCACCATCGCCGCGCCGTCCTGCAAATGCGCGGCGGCCGAGCCGTTGATTTCGACGTCGTTCTT
Source organism: Rhizobium sp. M1 (assembly GCF_002531805.1). Taxonomy (NCBI): domain Bacteria; kingdom Pseudomonadati; phylum Pseudomonadota; class Alphaproteobacteria; order Hyphomicrobiales; family Rhizobiaceae; genus Rhizobium; species Rhizobium sp. M1. The sequence goes on from NZ_NWSW01000011.1 coordinate 52,580, forward strand.
CACTGCGCGCGGCAGCTTGGCGGGGTCGATACCCTCCACTGCCTCTCCGCCCGCCTTGCGGATGACCTCGGCAAGCGCATAGGAAGCGATATCGGGATCGATCAGCACACGGCCGCCATCCCTGGAAACAGCGGCGAGCCGCTCTTCCAGCGCCGAACGCGGCAGCTGGGAGCAGATCTGCCCGAGATAGGCCTCCGGTTCGATGCCTGTCTTGCGCTTGTCGAGAAAAAGTTCGGCCCGCCCGTCGGCATGGATGATGGCCCGCGCCAGCGGATGCGGCGTGTGCGGCACGTCGGCGCCGCGGATGTTGAAGATCCAGGCGACCGACGACGGATCGGCGATCAGCACCGCCGCGAGCTCCTTCTTCTTAAGATTGGCAGCGATTGTCGCGATCTTGTCGCTCGCCAGCACGCCGGCCTGGGCGACATTCTGGATGGTCACGGCGCCGAGCGGCTCGGCCGGCCGGTCGTTCCACAGCCTGTCGAGCGGATTGTGCGGCAGGAAGACGAGGCTGCCGCCGATCTCCGAAAGCGCCCTTTCCAGACGGCGCACTTCGGCGCCCGCATGCAGCCATGGATCGATGCCGAGCCGCAGACCCTTGCCGCCGTTTGCGGCAAGCCAGACATGCGGCGGCTCGTTGACGAGATCGCCGCCCGAAAATACCGAACCGTCGACCTGTTCGGCAAGCTGCGTCACATAGCGGCCGTCGACGAAGACGATCGCCTGCGTGCGCAGGATCAGCGCCACACCTGCCGAACCGGTGAAGCCGGTCAGCCATGCCAGGCGCTCGGAGCAGGCGGGAACATATTCGCCGTTGAATTCGTCGGCGCGCGGCACGAGGAAGGCGTCGATGCCGAGCGAATCGAAAGTGGCGCGCAACGCCGAAACCCGATCCTTGCCGAAGTGCGGCGTGGAGGTGACCTCGAAAGACTGGAACATGCTGGAAACCCGAATGATTGAAACGAATCCGGTTAATGGGATGCCGGCCATGTTAGCGAAATTTCAATCGATGGGGAGAAAAAGCGTCGAAACGAGTCGAAGTCGCTGCAGGCGCCCAATATTTTGACAGAACTGTGACGCCAAAAGTTAATTTGGCACGCTTTATGCATTGGCCGCATGGCTCCCATGAGCAAAACCCTCTGCCTCCGCATTTCAGAATAGCTATATAGGCGCCATCGAACGGTTCGGACGAACCAGCAACCAAAGGATTTTTTGAAATGACCGCCTCTCTCTCGCGCTTCGCATACAGCAGCCCGGTGCAGGCTGGCGAACGCCAGACCGTGCGTCACGTGATCGGCGCCCGCCGCCCGCAGAGCGAAGACAGCCTCAAGCTGCTCGGCGCCGGCCAGCGCGTCACGCGCCACCAGGGCGCCCCCAGCTACGCGTTCTAAGCCTGAAAGCCCGTCCGTCTCCTCCCTCCCGGACCGGCCTATTGGAATGCAGTAGAGCCCGCTCGAGCGCTCCTCCTCCTTCGAGCTCGCGGGCATTGGCCGGATAGACCGGTCCAAGGCGGTGCCAACGGCACCGCCTTTTTTGTTCGGGAAATCAGGAAAGGTGGTCAAGGTCGCGGTTTGCTTCCTCTTCTCCCCAGCGGGGGGAAGGTGGCCCGAAGGGTCGGATGAGGGGGCCACGCGGCACACCCTATCTATTGCCCTTCGCTACGCTCAGCGCATTCGCGGCTTTGCCGCTCACCCCCTCATCTGCCCTTCGGGCATCTTCTCCCCGCTGGGGCGAAGAGGGAGCAAGCCGCCCTGTCAGGCCCAATTTTCCACCTCGTCACGGCCGATCCAAATGGATCGTCACCCAGCCGTTCCGCCAGATGGTCCTAACGTGCCGGAGCCTCGCACCGCTATAGGCGGCGATCACCTTCCATCGCTGCGCGGCCAGAATCCCCGAAAGAATCACCGACCCGCCGGGCGCAAGGTGGGCGGCGAGCTGCGGCGCCATCCGGATCAGCGGCCGGGCAAGGATGTTGGCGATGATGAGATCAAAGGGACCATGCTCGGAAAAAGCAGTCGAATGAAAGCCTGGTGCGGTTCTGGTCGCGATGCCCGAGGCAATACCGTTGCGGCGGACGTTTTCGGCGGCGACCCGTGTGGCGATCGGGTCGATGTCGGTGGCGAGCACCGGTATGTTCTTGAGCTTGCGCACGGCGATCGCCAGCACGCCGCTGCCGGTACCGAGGTCGAGTGCGTTGCGGACGCGGCGCGACCGGACGACGCGATCGATCACCTCCAGGCAGCCGGCCGTCGTGCCGTGATGGCCGGTGCCGAAAGCCTGGCCGGCATCGATCTCGATGGCGATGTCGCCGGGACGGACCTTGTCGCGGTCATGCGAGCCGTGCACCAGAAAGCGCCCTGCCCTGACGGGCTTCAGCCCCTCCAGCGACTTCACCACCCAATCGACGTCGGGAATGACCTCCCGCAGCAGCTCAGCATCAGGAAAGGGGCTTTTCAGCGCCGTCTCGACACGGGAGCGCACCTGCGCCTCGTCCTCTGCCATCATGTAGACGGAGGCTTCCCAGATATCCCTCTTCTCATCGACCTCGGTGGTGCCGATGGCAAAATCTTCTTCGCCGAAGACCTCGCTTAGAAGGTCGAGAATCTGTTCGGCCTTGCTCTCGGTCGTCGATACGTAAAGGCGGATTTCACTCACGATAGGCGGTCTTTCCCGTTTCCGTTGCCCGCCACCGGTCGGGCCAGCGCCCTATCACCCCTTGCGGACGAGATTCTCCAGCTTCTTTACCGCCGTGTCCGGGTTTTCGCCATAGGCGATCGTTCCGGAAAACCGCCCGGCCGAATCGAGCAGGAAAACCGAGGCGGTGTGATCCATCGTATAGTCGCCGTTCGGATCCTTCTCGTCGACCGGCACCTTCTTGGCGTAGACGCGGAAACCCTTGATGACATCGGCGATCTTTTCAGGCGGACCCGAAATGCCAGTGATCCGCTTGGAAACGTTGGAAACATACTCGTTAATGATCTCAGGCGTGTCGCGTTCAGGATCGACGGTGACGAAATAGGCCTGCAGTTTGTCGCCCTTGGGATCGACCTTCTCCATCCAGCCGTTCAGCTCGAACAGCGTGGTCGGGCAGACTTCGGGGCAATGGGTGAAGCCGAAGAACAGCGCCGTCGGCTTGCCGCGCAACGCCTGCTCGGTGATCGGCTGTCCGCTTTGGGAAACGAGCGTGAAAGGCACGCCGAAGGGGGCTTCCGCCACCACATCTTTCGATTTGTCGAGATTGAGCGTGGCCCAGCCGAGAATTCCGGCCAGCATCAGAACGCCGATCCAGATGGCGATACGGAATGTCTTCATTGGCACGATCCTCGATCCGAGGCGGATATGTCCGCCTGCCCTTGCCCCGCCTGATATAGTCTCGATCGGACGCGCGCAATTCAACAATATGTTTTCTGACCCGTGATTAATTGTCCCACCCACTGGGGCCGTCCGCAACGGGAGATCCACCGATCGGCATTGAGGACGGAACAAAAAATATCATTCTTTCCAGTAACTTGCCGAAACAGCCTACCGGCAATCTCAAGATAGATATCGTTAGGAAAGACTTAAGCCGTCATATCTATATTTAGTAATGCGTGCGGCGCTCTTCTGCCGTTCTGACATGATGTCTGCCGAGCGGCGAAAAAACCCCGGACCTCCGCATGAAATGAGGGAAACACGAATCCGAGCGGTTTGTGAGGGGTATTTCATGACCAATTCATTAGTGCGCAAGAGCCTGTCGGTCAGCCAGCGGCTCTGGACGCTCGGTGGCGCGGCATTCATCGGTTTCGGAACGATGCTCGGCGTCGGCTGGTATGAGAACATGCGGGTCGACACGGCCTTGCACCGCGCCACAGAGATCCAGGCAAGCGTCAATCATCTCGGCGACATGCGGCTTGCAAACCTGACAATGGTTTTGGCTGCTATGGACATCATCGTCGACAAGGACAGCAAGGTCGTCGAGCCTGCACGCATCAAACTGATCGGCGATTCACTGACCGCTCTTTCCAGCGGCTCGAAGGAAATGCGCCTTCTTGCAGATGAAATGCATGACGACGGCCTGTTGAAGAGCTATGACGCCGATGTCGCCGCAATCGGCAAGGCAATACAGGTCGATCTGATCGCGCTGGTTCAACAGGGAGCGCCCGACGCGGAGTTCGACAAGATCGACGATGCGATCGACGGCGCCGGCGAAGAGCTGACCAAGACGCTCGACAAGCTCGCCGCGGACGGAACCCTTTTTGCCAAGCAGCATGTCGAGCTCGCCAATGCCGTGTCGCGGGAGGCTCTCGTCCTGCAGGTCGGCCTCGGTGTCTTGGCTATCCTCACCATGGGCATCCTGCAATATGTCCACGGCGGCTCGATCCGCCGCGGCATCGGTGCCGTTCGGGAAAGCATGCAGCGCATCATGAGCGGCGATCTTGCCAGCGAGGTTCCGGAAAAGACCCGCGGCGACGAAATCGGCGAAATGGCTCGCGCCGCTGACGGCTTCCGCCTCGCCGCCATCGAAAAGCGTGACCTTGAAGCCCAGAACCAAACCGACCGGCAGCGCAGCGATGCCGAGCACCGCGCCCGCGAAGCCGCCAAGCTTGCCGACGCAGAGGCCTTGAACGCCGCCGTCGCCGCTCTCGGCGCCGGCCTCACCCGCCTGTCGGGCGGCGACGTGACCGTTACGATCGACCAGCCGTTCCGCGAAGAGCTGGAGCGTCTGCGCCTGGACTTCAACCAGACGACCGCGACGCTGCGCAAGGCGATGGGCGATATTGCCCTCAACAGCAGCTCGATCGAAGCCAACAGCCGCCAGATGCGCGCCGCAGCCGACGATCTCGCCAAGCGCACCGAGCAGCAGGCCGCTTCGCTGGAAGAGACCTCGGCCGCCCTCGACCAGATCACCGCCACCGTCCGCAATGCGACCAACCGCGCCGAGGAAGTCGGCCACATGGTTTCGCATACCCGTGAGAATACCGCGAAATCGGACATCGTCGTCGGCGATGCGATGGCCGCGATGGAACGGATAGAAGGTGCCTCCCGCGAAATCGGCAAGATCATCAACGTCATCGACGAAATCGCTTTCCAGACGAACCTGCTGGCGCTCAACGCCGGCGTCGAGGCGGCGCGTGCCGGCGAGGCCGGCAAAGGCTTCGCCGTCGTTGCCCAGGAAGTGCGCGAACTCGCCGGCCGTGCCGCGGGTGCGGCCAAGGATATCAAGACCTTGATCGGAAAATCCGGCGAGGAAGTGAAGATCGGCGGCGAACTGGTGACGGCCGCCGGTGAAGCGCTTCGCCAGATCGGCGAAGATGTTCTGCGCATCGACGAACACGTTAAATCAATCGTAACCTCTGCGCGCGAACAATCGGTCGGATTGAACGAAATCAATACATCGATCAGTCAGATGGATCAGGTCACGCAGAAGAACGCGGCCATGGTGGAAGAGACGAACGCCGCAAGCCACACGCTCGCCGTCGACGCGGAAAACCTGACGCAACTGATCAAGCAGTTCAAGACCGGCGAGGGCATGACGGCCCGGCAAACGCCGCGAGAGGCAACCGCCGCCTCGCATTCGAGACCTTCTCCCGCGCGCAGCCTGATCGGCAAGGTCGCGGGCGCATTCAACGGCGGCTCTGCCGCCAAAGTCATCGCCTCTCCCGCCGGGGACAACTGGGAAGAATTCTGACCATGAACAACAACGCCATCAAGCAGTCGGGCGCCTATCTCGAAATCGTTTCGTTCCACCTGGGTGATCAGGAATTCTGCATCGACATCATGGCCATCCGCGAAATCCGCGGCTGGGCGCCGGTGACGCCGATGCCGCATACTCCGCCTTACGTGCTGGGCCTCATCAACCTGCGCGGCGCGGTGATCCCGGTCATCGACATGGCCTGCCGCCTCGGCATGAAGATGACCGAGCCTTCCGAGCGCTCGGCGATCATCGTCACCGATATCGCCGGCAAGCTGGTCGGTCTGCTGGTCGAGCAGGTTTCCGACATGATGACCATCAAGAGCGAAGACCTGCAGCCGCCGCCGGAAATCATCCCGGAAGCCCAGCGCGCCTTCTGCCGCGGCATCGTCGCACTCGAGAAGACCATGGTCTGCTTCCTCAACCTCGATACCGTGATTGCGGACGAGCTGAATCAGGCGGCTTGAAATTATTCTCCACACTGACGTTGGAAGGCCCGGCTCGTCCGGGCCTTTTTCGTTGAAAAGACCGGTTACCGCCAATCTGTGCGAGCGGCACAGCACACCTTCTCCTCCCTCATCTCTGTCGTCGGGCTCCGACCTGTGACGGGCACAGGAATGAGGGCGAGGAGGAGGCAACGACCTGCCCAAAATCGAACGCTACCCTCGCCTTATTGCGGCTTCCCATTCTTCCAGGTCACGTTCTGCCCATAGAGCGGAATCGTCGAAATCGACATCTTCGCCGAGCCATCCGTCAGCTCCCTGGAATGGGCGAGATAGATCAGCGTGTCGTTCGCCTTGTCATAGATGCGGTTGACGACCAGCGTCTTCCAGATCAGCGACATGCCTTGGCGGAACACTTCGCTGCCGTCTTTGGACAGGTCGATATTGCCGACCTCGATCGGTCCGGTCTGCCGGCAGGCGATGGAATTGTTGGACGGATCTTCGAACCAGTTGCCTTTCTTGAACCTGTCGATCAGGCTGCGGTCGAAATAGGTGACATGGCAGGTGACCCCCTTGACCTCGGGATCGGAGACTGCCTCGACGATGATGTCGTTGCCGATCCAGTCAACCCCGACCTTGCCGACGACTTCAGCCGGAGCGGCGCCCGCCGAGACTGCGAGGAAAGACAGGGTGGCGAGGAAAAGATTACGCGGCTTGGACATGGCTGCTCCCTGGGAGCGCCGCGCGTCCGACGGACGTGCCAAAAGCGCTCCATCGCTTGATTTGCCGCATTCTAGATAAGTGCGCACCCATGCTTTGCAAGAAAGGCTCAGGCCTTTCGGCAGGTGCAGGGGGCATAGCCGCCCGCCGTCAGCCGCCCCGGCGTCATGCCGATCAGGGCCGGGATCGCCTCGACGGCTTTCGCCTTGACCGCCTTCGCCATCTCGATCGCCGCCGCCGCGCAGACCGCGGCGTCCTCGGCGGCATTGTGATGCATGAAACGCAGGCCGAGATGCTCGGCGATCAGGTTCAGCCGGTGCGAGAGAAAGTGCGGCCAGATCCGCTGCGCCATCTTCAGGCTGCAGAGATAGGTCAATTCGGGATAGGATTGCCGGTAGAGATCGAGGCTTGCCCGCCAGACGCTGAAATCGAAGGCGGCATTATGCGCAATCATCGTCGCGCCCCTGAAATCGTCATGGAACTCATCCATCACCTCGGGAAACTCCGGCGCGTCCTCGACATCTTCCGGCCGGATACCGTGGATCGCGATATTCATCCCGGAAAAGCGCATGTCGCGCGGCCGGATCAGCCGCTCCTCGACGCGCGTCACCCTGCCCTCCTCGATCCAGGCAAGGCCGACGGAACAGGCGCTGCCGCGCTGCTCGTTGGCCGTCTCGAAGTCAATTGCGATCGTCTTCAATGCCGCATCCGAATCGTTTCACCAACGACAGGAATAGCGCTCGGCTTGCGGCCGTGCAAATTACCCACGCGCGTTGGTTGACATTCCGCGGCAGATATCCAAAATTGCTACCCATGATCAGTTCCGTGACCATGGCAGCGCTTATCCATCACACCACGACCCTTGAAGGGTATGCGGGAGCAATGGCGCGTTAACAGCGATCCGATCATCCCGAAACCCTGCCGAGGCGAGCAGGGTTTTCGGAAACCGGCTCTCCTCCTGAACCCCAAGGAGAGCACCCAATGTCCGAAAATGAAGAGAATGAGCCCCGCGACCGAGCGCGCCTGCCAAATGGCGTCGTCGTGCGCGCCGTCCGCCTTTCCGACGCGGAAGAAATAACCGATCTCATGAATTTGCCGGGCTACCGGGCCGGCACGCTGAGGCCGCCGTACCAAACGATCGAAGAGGTTCGCAAGCGCATGGAAAATCCCTCGCCGGGCGCGCTCAATCTCGTCGTCACGCTGAACGGCAAGATCGTCGGCAATTGCGGCCTCAACCGCCTCGGCGGCCGCCGGCAGCACGTCGCCAGCGTCGGCATGGGCGTGCATGACGATTTCACCGGCCGCGGTTTCGGACGCATCCTGCTCGGCGCCATGGTCGAGGCCGCCGACGACTGGCTTGACGTCAAGCGGCTGGAACTGACCGTCTATACCGACAACGACGCCGCCATCGGCCTCTATGAGAAATTCGGCTTCGAGCGGGAAGGCCTGCTGAGGGCCTTTGGCTTTCGATCGGGAGAGTATGTCGACGCCTATACCATGGCGCGGTTGAGACCTTGAACGAACGAGGCTGACGGCCCGCCGTCAGCCGCTCACCCGCTGATCAGCGCTAGCCACTCGTCCTCATCCATGGTCTGCACGCCGAGTTCGCGCGCCTTGTCGAGCTTGGAGCCGGCGCCGGGACCGGCGACAACGATGTCTGTTTTCTTCGAGACCGATCCCGCCACCTTGGCGCCGAGACTTTCGGCCCTCGCTTTCGCCTCGTCACGCGTGAATTTTTCCAGCGAGCCGGTGAAGACCACGGTCTTGCCGGCGACCGGGCTTCCTGCCGTCACCGGCTGTTCAGCCTCCTGCGGCGTCACTTCGTCGAGCAGGCGGCCGATCACTTCGACATTGCGCGGCTCCTTGTAGAATTCGACCATGGCGCGCGCCACGACCTCGCCGATACCCTCGATGGCGTTGAGATCGTTCCAGGCGTCGCCGGAAAGCGGTGCTGCTTCTTTCATCGCCGTCGCAAAGGCTTCGTAGGTGCCATAGGAGCGCGCCAGCAGCTTCGCCGTGGTCTCGCCGACATGACGGATGCCGAGCGCATAGATGAAGCGGTGAAGCGAAATGCTGCGCCGTTCGTTGATCGCTGCATAGAGCTTGCCGACACTGACTTTGCCGAAGCCGTCGATGTTCTCCAGCTTGGTCAGCGAGTCCTGCTGCCGCTTCTCCAGCGTGAAGATCTCGGGGGCCGTGCGGATCTGCAGCGACGCATCTTCGTTCTCGAAAAAGAAGTCGACCTGCTTCGAGCCGAGCCCCTCGATATCGAAGGCGTTACGCGAGACGAAGTGCTTCAGATGCTCCGTCGCCTGCGCGCGGCAGATGAAGCCGCCGGTGCAGCGGCGCACCGAATCCATCTTGCCGGTCTTCTCGTTGACCTCGCGCACGGCATGCGAGCCGCAGACCGGGCAGGTCTTCGGAAACTCGTATGAGCGGGAGTCGGCGGCGCGCTTTTCCATCACCACGTCGAGAATCTGCGGAATGACGTCGCCGGCACGCTGGACGATGACCGTATCGCCCTCGCGGATGTCGTGTTCCTCCGGCCGGATGCGCTCGCCGCTATTGCCGATGCCCTTGATGTAATCCTCGTTGTGCAGTGTCGCATTGGTGACGACCACACCGCCGACCGTGATCGGCTTCAGCCGCGCCACCGGCGTCAGCGCGCCGGTGCGGCCGACCTGGATCTCGATCTTCTCGACCTCGGTGAAGGCCTGCTCGGCCGGAAACTTGTGCGCCGTCGCCCAACGCGGCGAACGCGAGCGGAAGCCGAGGCGCTGCTGCAGTTCGAGGCTGTCGACCTTATAGACGACGCCATCGATGTCGTAATCGAGGTCCGGCCGCTCGAGGCCGATCTCGTCATAATGGGTCAGAATGTCGGCGACCGAATTCAGCCGCTTCATCAGCGGGTTCACGGGAAAGCCCCAGTCCTTGAAGGTCTGCACCATGCCGAACTGGGTGTCGGCGGGCATCTCCGCCATCTCGCCCCAGGCATAGGCAAAAAACTTCAGCTTGCGGCTGGCCGTCACCTTGGCGTCGAGCTGGCGCAGCGATCCGGCGGCCGTATTGCGCGGATTGACGTAGGTCTGCTTACCCTCCGCCTCCATCTGCCGGTTGAGCGCCAGGAAGTCGCTCTTGGCCATATAAACCTCGCCGCGGATCTCCACCACGGCGGGAACGCCCTTCGGCAGCTCGTTGGGGATCTCGGCGATGGTGCGGATATTGGCGGTGACGTTCTCCCCGGTCGTGCCATCGCCGCGCGTGGCGGCCGTCACCAGCTTGCCGTTTTCGTAACGGATCGACATCGACAGACCGTCGATCTTCGGCTCCGCGGTAAAGGCGATCGATTGGTCCGGCAGGCGGCCGAGGAAGCGATAGACGCCGGCGACGAAATCCTGCACGTCCTCCTGCGAAAACGTGTTGTCGAGCGACAGCATCGGCCGCGCATGAACGACCGGCGAGAAGGTGACCGAGGGCGCAGCACCGACATGCCGCGACGGGCTGTCCTCGCGGATCAGCTCGGGAAACCGCGCCTCCAGCGCATCGTTGCGGCGCTTCAGCGCGTCGTAATCGGCATCCGATATCTCCGGCCGGTCCTTGCCGTGATAGAGCGCATCGTGATGCGCGATTTCCTTTGCCAGCCGCTCAAGCTCGGCGGCAGCCTCTTCGATCGTCAACGCGTCGACGGCGGAACCTTCGATGGACATACAACCTCACTCCAGGGAATCTGGCCAGAAAATCTGCATTGTTTTTAGAGCAAAATTTCCGGATGAAAAGAGAGGCCGGATATTGCTGCACGCCGGGCCGCACACCTCTCCGCCCTCATCCCTGTGCTCGTCACGGGGATGAGGGAGATTGGGGTCAGCGTTCGCGCCAAATTCATACCGCTGGGACGCTTGTCATGGCCTCCGGCCCGGCGGATCTTACCGGCCTATTCCCAGTCTCGCGCATTGCGCAGGCGAATGCCGCTGACATGCAGGCCGGTGTTCCAGAGGTCCTTCAACGGCCGCAGGTTATCGACCACCCGGAGATCCACCTTGCGTGGCGTAAACTCCAGGTCGAGCTGCGACATGGCGGTCCGCTTGACGGGAACGACGCGTCTGCTGGACACCCACATGCCTGCATCCTTAAGCTCTTCGAAGCCGTCGGACGCCATTTCATAGCGGTGGATCGTCTCCGCCTCGAGCCTTTCCAGCCAATGACGCTCGACGAAGGCAACGGCGCGCCAATCACCGAGCCAGCGCCGCCGTTCGGCCTCCGGCGTATCCGGCGTCCCCCACAGTAGGATACGCGGACAGTCTCGCGGAAAGAGGTACATAAAGTCATGATCGCCATCGATCGCCCAGACGAGCGGGCCATTCAGCCATTCCCGGCCAACCGGGCGAACCGAGGGAATGAGAACAGGGCGCGGCTCGAACACCGCGATATCAGGATCGTCGCTGAAATGGAAAAGGCGCATGGCAACGGATCACGTCGGATCGGGAAGATGCGCCTAGCGCGAAGCGCGGTGCTTGTCACGCCACAGCCTTAAATCGGGTTAGGCGATTAGCCGTTGCCGGCAAGCAGCCGCTTGGCGGCCGCCCTCGCCTCTTCGGTCACCGAAGCGCCGGCCAGCATGCGGGCGATCTCCTCGGTGCGGTCCGTCTGCGCCATCGTCGCCACGCGCGTGGCGATCTTTTCCGAACCGTCGGTCGTCGGCCCCTTGGAGATCAACAGATGCGTTGCCGCCCTTGCCGCGACCTGCGGCGCATGGGTGACCGACAGCACCTGGACACGATCGGAGAGCCGCTTCAGCCGCTGGCCGATCGCATCGGCCACCGCACCGCCGACGCCGGTATCGATTTCGTCGAAGACAAGCGTCGGCGCCGATCCGCGATCGGCGAGCGCCACCTTCAGCGCCAGCAGGAAACGCGACAGCTCACCGCCCGAAGCGACCTTCATGATCGAGCCTGGCCGCGTGCCCGGATTGGTCTGCACGTGGAACTCGACGACGTCGATGCCTTCGGCCAGCGCCTCCTGCGCATCGGTCGTGATCTCGACCATGAAACGGGCGCGTTCGAGCTTCAGTGCCGGCAGCTCGGCCATCACGGCCGCGGCCAGCGCCGTGCCGGCATGATGGCGCTTGTCGGAGAGCGCGCGCGCCGCGGTATCGTAATTCTCCCGCGCCAGGCCGACCTCGGCTTCCAGCCGCGCAAGCTTCTCTTCGCCCGCATCGAGATCGGCAAGATCGGCGATCATGCGGACGGCCAGCGCCGGCAGCTCGGTGACCGGCACGGAATATTTGCGCGAAGCGGCCCGGAGCGCGAAAAGCCGCTCCTCCACCCGCTCCAGCTCGCGCGGATCATATTCGGTCTTGCGTAGCGCCGCCTCGACTTCCATCTGGGCGGTGGAAAGCTGATCGAGCGCGGCATCGAGCAACGTCACGGTGTCTTCGAGCAGTCCCGGCGCCTCATGGCTCTTGCGCTCCAGCCGGCGTACCAGCGAGGCGATATGGGGCACCGGCGAGGCATTGCCGTTCAGGAACTCGGAGGCTTCGGCGATGTCGCCGGCGATCCGCTCGGCCTTCATCATCTTCTGCCTGCTTTCGGCGAGTTCGTCCTCCTCACCGTCCTGCGGCGAGAGTTTCTCGAGCTCTTCGACGGAGGAGCGCAGATAGTCGGCCTCGCGCGCCGCGCTTTCCACCTTCTCGCGGTGCTTCTTCAGCGTCCGCTCGCTGTCGCGCCACAGACGATACAGCCGGGAGACTTCTGCAACTTCATCGGTCAGTCCGCCGAAGGCATCGAGAAGGGTACGATGGGCGTTGGTATCGACCAGGGCGCGATCGTCGTGCTGGCCATGGATCTCGACCAGCATCTGGCCGGCCTGGCGCATCAGTTGCACGCTGACCGGCTGGTCGTTGACATAGGCCTTGGTGCGCCCGTCCGCCGATTGCTGGCGGCGGAAGATCAGATCGCCCTCGTCGTCGATGCCGTTTTCACGCAGTAGTGCACGGGCGCCATGATCCATGCCGACGTCGAACACCGCCGTCACCTGACCCTTGTCTTCGCCATGGCGCACCAGGCCGCCGTCGCCACGCCCGCCGAGCGCCAGCGAAAGACTGTCGAGCAGGATGGATTTGCCCGCCCCGGTCTCGCCCGTCAGCACGGAAAGGCCGGTCTCGAAGGCAAGATCCAGCCGCTCGATCAGGACGATATCGCGGATCGAAAGCTGGATCAGCATTGGACTTAGGAACCGAGCAGGAGTTTCTTGCCTGCCGCAGCGATCCACGAGCCCTTGTTTTCACGCGGCTCGGCGCCACCGGTCTGCAGCAGCTTGTAGGAATCGGCGTACCACTGGCTGTCGGGGTAATTGTGACCCAGAACGGCTGCCGCGGTCTGCGCCTCGTCGACGATGCCCATCGCGTAATAGGCTTCGACCAGACGGGCGAGCGCCTCTTCGATCTGGTTCGTGTTCGGATATTTCTCGACGACGATGCGGAAGCGCGAGATGGCGGCGAGATATTCCTTCCGCTCCATGTAGTAGCGGCCGATCTGCATTTCCTTGCCGGCCAGCTGGTCGCGCGCATAGCGGATCTTCGCCTGCGCGTCGTCGACATATTCGGAGTTCGGGTAATTGTCGACGACGGCCTGCATCGCTTCGATCGTCTTGGCCGAGGCGCGTTGGTCCTGCGTCACGTCGACGATCTGTTTGGAATAGGTGAGACCGACGAGATACTGCACATAGGCGGCATCCTGGGACTTCGGATATTGCGCCATGTAACGGTTGCCCGAAGCCAGCGCATCGTCGAGCCGGCCCTGGCGGTATTTGACGAAGGTGCTCATCACAAGCGCCTTGCGCGCCCATTCGGAGAACGGGTTCTCGCGGTCGATGGCGTCGAACTTGCGCGCCGCTTCCGCCATGTTGCCGGCCTTCATGTTGGCAAGGCCCTGGGTGTAGAGCACGTCAGGCGGGTCGGTTTCGAGGCCGAGCTTGGTGATGTCGATGTCGGGATCCGACTGGCAGCCGGATATCGAGGCGCCTGCGCTGAGCACCAGAAGCGATGCGAACAAAGCGCGCGCTGTCTTCATCATACCTTCAGATCCTGCATAAGCCATTCGAAAGAACCCCACTGCCGCCGCTCGCTCCACGGCAGCCACGCCTCGCTGGCGTTTCTAGCCACAAATGTGCATCGAGAGCAACGCAATGATAAGGCATTAACGCATTTTTGTGGCAGCCGCGGCCGGAATGACCGGCTTTTCACCTTCTTTCCGACCTGTTGCAACTAAGCACCTGCCGGAAATGCCAATCACTGCAGACTCGGGACGACATAAAAAAACCGCCTCCGGGAAAGAGGCGGCCTGGTCTTAAGAATATGCTGGAGGTCATGCCGACCAGGGAGCGAATTCCGAAGCGCTGACGGCGATCATTTCCCGAGCAGCGACGCGCTGGCGCGGCGTCGACGTCTCGACCACTTCATAGGCGGTGGGATCGGCGAGCAGCGCCTTCAATGCATTGGCATTCATCTTGTGGCCGCCACGGTAGGAGCGGTAGCAACCGATGAACTGGACGCCGGCGAGCGACAGGTCGCCGACGGCATCGAGCGTCTTGTGGCGGACGAACTCGTCCTTGGCGTAGCGCAGCCCTTCGACGTTGATGACGGTGTTGTCGTCGGAGATGACGACGGAATTTTCGAGCGACGAGCCGAGCGCATGTCCGGAAGCCCAGAGCCGCTCGACATCGCGCATGAACCCGAAGGTGCGGGCGCGGGAAAGCTCGGTCTTGAAGACCGCGGCGCTCATGTCGCCGGCCCATTTCTGCCGGCCGATCAGCGGGCAGTCGAAATCGATCTCGACCTCGAAGCGCGTGCCGTCATAGGGACGGAATTCGCTCCAGGAACCGCCATGCTCGATTCGCACCGGCTTGGTGATCCGGATATAGCGGCGCTTGACGCCGAGCGAGACGAGACCCGCCTGCTCGATCGCCTCGACGAAAGGCAGCGAACTGCCGTCCATGATCGGCATTTCGGCGCCCTGCACTTCGATCACCACATTGTCGAGGCCGAGCGCATAGATGGCGGCCATCACATGTTCGATCGTCGCGACCGAATGCGCCGGCGAAAAACCGAGCACGGTGCAGAGGTCGGTATTGCCGACCTGCGACGAGACGGCCTTGAGTTCGGTGATGTCGCCATTGTCATGCAGGCGCTGGAAAACGACGCCGGTGTCCGATTCGGCCGGGTTCAGCGTGATCGACACATTGGCACCCGAATGGACCCCGATGCCCGAGAGCGTCACGGGACGCGATACCGTCGTTTGAAAACCCAGCAAGCCAATTGCCATAAAATCTGCCTTTATTTTTCCGCTCCAGCGATCTGTTCCACGGTGCGGTTTTCATTCGTTCTGCAGAAGGAGCCTCGTTGAGGAGTCTCCTAGGGCAGTTTCCTTGCACCATACTTACGTGCGCCGGCGCTCCAATCCAAATCACTGTTTCTTTCGGTTTGTTACGAAGTCACACGATTGATATCGCTCAGCAATTCCAGGCTGAAAAACGCAAATGCCCGGGACCTGAATCCCGGGCATGAACGGTGTCGATTCGCAGCCTCAGTTCGACTGGCGGCGCAGGAATGCCGGGATTTCCAGCTGGTCGTCTTCCTGCATCATGCGGGCCTGCGGAACCGCACGACCCTGATCGTCGAGATTGCCGCGGCGCGGTGCGTAGAGGCTTGCCTCCGGCGACAGCGGACGGCGCTGCTGCGAAGCGGCGGGCGGTGCGGCGGTCATGTCGGCGGCAACCGCATCGTCGTCGCGACGCCCCAGCGAATTGGTGATTCGCTTGAGCAGGCCCATTGGGCCGCGCTCTTCCTGGCCATGCGCGGAAGCAGCCTGCGTGCGGTGGTCGAGTTCGGCCTGAACGACCGGCGGGAAATCCTCCACCTTCGGCATGCGGACGGGTTCAGCCGCCTGACGGATGACCGGCTCCTGCCGGACCGGCTGCGGCTGGATCGGTTGCTGCTGGATGGGCTGGCTCATCACCGGTGCCGGAGCCTGCTGCTGCACCTGAGGACGCATGGCTGGAGCCTCCGGTGCAGGCGCGAAAATCTTGCTCTGCGGACGGAAGACTTCCTGCTGCGCAATAGGCTGCTGAAGCGGTGCGGCGGCACGCGGGGCCGGAATCTCAAGCTCGCGTTCCATCTCGGCTTCGCGGATGGT
The DNA here is from genome assembly GCF_002531805.1 of Rhizobium sp. M1. NCBI lineage: Bacteria > Pseudomonadati > Pseudomonadota > Alphaproteobacteria > Hyphomicrobiales > Rhizobiaceae > Rhizobium > Rhizobium sp. M1. The sequence goes on from NZ_NWSW01000011.1 coordinate 68,602, forward strand.
CTGGGCGATCGGATCAATGGCCTTTGGTGCCTGCATCACCGGCGCAGGCTGAACTGCGGCCGCTGCCGGAGCAACAGCCGCGGAGGGACGGATAGCGGGCTTGGCAACCGGCTGGAAGTTGCGCTCGGCGGCTTCGCTGATCGCCCGGTCGATACCGGTCGCAACGACCGAGACGCGGATGATGCCTTCGAGCGATTCGTCGAAGGTGGCGCCGAGGATGATGTTGGCGTCCGGATCGACTTCCTCGCGGATACGCGTTGCGGCTTCGTCGACTTCGAAGAGCGTGAGGTCGCGACCGCCGGTGATGGAGATCAGCAGGCCCTGAGCGCCCTTCATCGAGGTCTCGTCGAGCAGCGGGTTGGCGATTGCAGCCTCGGCGGCCTGCAGCGCGCGGCCGGAGCCGGAAGCCTCGCCGGTACCCATCATCGCGCGGCCCATTTCGCGCATGACCGAGCGGACGTCGGCGAAGTCGAGGTTGATGAGACCTTCCTTCACCATCAGGTCGGTGATGCAGGCAACGCCCGAATAGAGAACCTGGTCGGCCATCGCGAACGCGTCGGCGAAGGTCGTCTTGTCGTTGGCAATGCGGAAGAGGTTCTGGTTCGGAATGACGATCAGCGTGTCGACAGACTTCTGCAGTTCCTGGATGCCCATCTCGGCCAGACGCATGCGGCGGCCACCTTCGAAATGGAACGGCTTGGTGACGACGCCGACCGTCAGGATGCCCTTGTTGCGGGCGGCCTGCGCGACGACGGGCGCTGCGCCCGTGCCGGTACCGCCGCCCATGCCGGCGGTGACGAAGCACATATGCGTGCCGTTCAGGTGATCGATGATCTCGTCGATGCACTCTTCGGCGGCCGCGCGGCCGACTTCCGGCTGCGAACCTGCACCGAGGCCTTCGGTGACGTTGGCGCCGAGCTGGATGATGCGCTCGGCTTTCGTCATCGTCAGCGCCTGCGCATCCGTGTTGGCAACGACGAAGTCGACGCCCTGGAGGCCGGCGGTGATCATGTTGTTGACGGCGTTGCCGCCACCGCCACCAACGCCGAACACGGTGATGCGCGGCTTCAGCTCTGTGATGTCAGGCTTTTGCAGCTTGATGGTCATGGTACCTGTTCCTTCTCTCTCTGGCCGCATCGCCACGCCGGCCAATTACTCAAATTTCAGAAGCTTTCCTTCAGCCACTGGCCCATCCGGGCTATGCGGCTGTTATTTCCCCCAAGCGACATGAGCAGACCGCTCTGTGACGCATGTGTCTCCATGTCCGCGACCTGCGGATAGATCATCAGGCCGACAGCCGTCGAAAAGGCCGGACCTTTCGCCGCCGTCGGCAGCCCCGACACGCCCATCGGACGGCCGATGCGGACGTTGCGGGCAAGGATGCGCCGCGCCACCTCGGCAAGGCCGGTCAGCTGGCTCGCGCCGCCCGTCAGCACGACACGCTTGCCGACGATCGGGCTGAAGCCGGAGCGCTGGATGCGGTCGCGGATCAGTTCCATCGTCTCTTCGATTCGCGCCGAAACGATGCGCGAAACCAGCGCCCGCGGCACCTGCGACGGCTGGTCGCGATCATCCTCGCCGATCGGCGGGATCGAGATCAGCTCACGCTCGTCGGAGGAATTCGAAAGTGCCGAGGCATGCACGACCTTCAGCCGTTCCGCATCCTCGATGCGGGTCGAAAGGCCGCGCGCCAGGTCGGTGGTGACGTGATGGCCGCCGAGGCCGACGGCGTCGGTGTGAACAAGCTTGCCCTCGGCAAACACCGAGATCGTCGTCGTGCCGCCACCCATGTCGATCGCCGCGCAGCCGAGCTCGACCTCGTCGTCGACGAGAGCGGCAAGACCCGATGCATAGGGCGTCGCAACGATGCCCTCGACCGACAGATGCGCCCGATTGACGCTGAGCTCGAGGTTCTTCAGCGCCGAGCGCTCCGCGGTGACGACATGCATGTCGACGCCGAGCGCATCGCCATACATCGCCAGCGGATCGCGGATGCCGCGCTCGCCGTCGAGCGAGAAGCCGGTCGCCAGCGAATGCAGCACTGAACGGTCCTGGCGCAGCGATTGCTGGCAGGCGGCCGAGAGCACCTTCTTCAGATCGTTGAGCTCGACTTCCTGGCCGCCGAGATCGATGGTCGCCGTGTAAATGTCGCTGCCGAGGCGGCCGGCCGTCAGGTTGACGATCAGGCTCTCGACGGTCAGCCCCGCCATGCGCTCGGCCGCATCGACGGCGAGCCGGATGACGCCTTCCAGCGCGTCGAGATCGGCAATGACGCCGGTCTTGATGCCGCGGGACCGCTGGTGGCCGATGCCGATGATCTCGATATTGTGCGTGCGGCCGGGCAGGATCTGGCTTTCCTCGCGCGGCGTCAGCCGGCCGATCATGCAGACGACCTTGGTCGAGCCGATGTCGAGCACCGAAACGATATGCGACCGCTTCGACGAAAGCGGCTTCAGGCGCGGCAATCCGAAATGGGATGAACCGAACAAGCTCATATATTCTGCCCCGCCTTCTTCAATTCTTTGGTACGCTCCGTGACTGCCGCCTGCCGGCGAACCGCCGCTTCCGGCGTCAGCTGGATGGCGGTTCTGTCCGGCAATCTCAGATCGACCGCGGCGATGTCGCGCTCCAGCAGCTGATGCTGCTTGTCGAACTTCGACAGTGTGGCCAGCGCCTGGTCGATGCCGTCTTCCGGCAGCTTGACGACGACGCCATTGTCCATGTGCAGGTCCCAGCGACGGCCGGATATCCAGACATAGGCCTTCACGCGGGCCTTCACGTCGGGCCACTTCGAGAAGGCCTCGTCGAGCGAAGCCGCTGCCGTTTCCGCATCGCGACCGACGACGAGCGGCAGCGCCGAAAACTTGTTGTCGCGCAGCGGCGCAATGACGCTGCCGTTCTTTTCGATCAGCGAAAGCTCCTGCCCGTGCTGCCAGATCGCATAGGCCTGGCGCTCCTTGAGCTTCACCTCGATCGTCTTCGGGTAGATCTTGCGGACCTCGACATTTTCGACCCAGGGAAGATGCGCAATCTTCCGGCGAGCGGCATCGACGTCGAGCGCAACCAGTGAGGTCGTGCCATCAAGGCCGATCAGCTGCAGGATTTCGATTTCGGAGGTTTCGGAATTGCCGGAGACCTTGACGTCCTCGATCGCAAAGCCCGCCGCCGTCGTCGTCGCCTGGGCGACGGCTTCCGTGTGACCGCCGAGCGACATGCCGTAAAGCCCTGTCGCGCCCAAGAAAGCCAGCGCCGAAACCGTGCCGGTATGGGCCGGGATATAGATGCGGCCGCTGCCGAGGCTGATCAGGAAACGAGTGACGCGGCGCAACGGACGCGGCAGGACGAATCGCTCTTCGGCTTCCACGGTCGGAAGCACGGCATGATGGCTGGGGCGCCCTATCTTCTTGACCGTCAACGCAAACAAGACGCGTCCTCCACCATCCACCGGAGAAACTCACCAAAGGAATAGCCGGCATGGCCGGCCATTTCGGGCACGAGCGAGGTTGGAGTCATGCCAGGCTGGGTATTGACCTCCAGCCAGATGATTTCGCCGTCTTCGGAGAAACGATCGTCGTAACGAAAGTCGGACCGACTGACGCCGCGACAACCGATTGCCTGATGCGCCCTTACGGCCAATGTTTGTATTTTTTGGTAAATATTCGGTGAAATTTTCGCCGGGATGACGTGTTTTGAACCGCCCGCAGCATACTTGGAATCGTAATCATAGAAATTGTGTCCCTGCGGCACCACCTCGGTGACACCAAGCGCCGTCTCGCCCATGACGCCGCAGGTGAGCTCGCGGCCATAGACGTAGCGCTCGACGAGCACTTCCTCGCCATAACGCCACTCGGGCGAGCTGACGATTTGCGGCGGATGCGCCTGATCTTCGGTGACGATGACGACGCCGAAGCTCGAGCCCTCGCGAACCGGCTTCACCACATAGGGCGGCTTCATCGGATGCGTCGAGGGAAAGGCGAAACGGTTGATAACCTGCGATTCGGCAACCGGAATGCCGGCGGCGGCGGCGACAAGCTTCGCCTTGTCCTTGTCCATCGCCAGCGCCGAGGCGAGCACGCCCGAATGCGTATAAGGGATTTCGAGATATTCGAGGATGCCCTGGATGGTGCCGTCCTCGCCGAAGGGCCCATGAAGGGCATTGAAGACGACGTCAGGCTTCAGCGCCGCGAGCCTTTCGGAAACGTCGCGCGCCACATCGATGCACGTCACCTGGAAGCCTTCGGCTTCGAGGGCTGCTGCGCAAGCCTTTCCCGAGGAAAGGCTGACCGGCCGTTCCGAGGAAAATCCGCCCTTCAGGACAGCGACATGCTTGCGACTCATCAACACCCCCAAAAATAACTTCCACTTTTGAAAACGACGCTTGCGCGAAGCTGTCTGCGCCGTTTCGGGCCTTTGTCCGATCTGCATGCATTAGAGCATCATTATGGTTAATGAAGTGTTTACTTTCGTTAACTCCTGCCCCGGAAATTCGCGATCTTTTACCTTTTGCTCATTTCGCCATCATTCCGCCGCCGTCTGGGGATGAACGCGAGCAGAGGAAAAAGATCATATATTTTCAAAAGGATATCGTGTCGCGCTGAAGCACGACGGCCTCAGTCAAAAGAGTGAGATGTCATCCCTCAACAGCGGCCGGCGGCTTGATTGATTAATGCGGAGAGCGGCAAGGCTCGGTCCGCCCTGCTTTTTTATTGATGCGGATCTGACTTCCGGCTAGCGAAGGCGCATGGATGAGCAGGGAGAAGATCATGCGATGCCTCGTCACCGGCGCTGCCGGCTTCGTCGGTAGTCCACTTGTCGAGCGGCTGCACGCAGAGAAGATTTGCGATCTTGTGGTCACCACCAGATCGGCAATCTCTGCCTTTCCTGATGACGTCAGGCATTTTCCTATTGACATAACCGACAGGACCGACTGGGCGGCGGCACTTGCAGGCGTCGACGTCATCATCCATCTTGCCGCCCGCGTTCACATCATGAACGATCGCGCAGCCGATCCGCTGGCGGAATTTCGCCGGACCAACACCGCCGCCACGCTCAACCTCGCGGAACAGGCGGCCCGCGCCGGCGTTAAGAGATTCGTCTTCGTCAGCACCATCAAGGTCAATGGCGAAGAGAACGATCGGCCGTTCCGGCATGACGACACGCCGCAGCCGATCGATCCCTACGGCATTTCGAAACTGGAAAGCGAAATCGGCCTGCGTGAAATCGCCGCCCGCACCGGCATGGAAATCGTCATCATCCGCCCACCCCTGGTCTATGGCCCCGGCGCCAGAGGCAACTTCGCTCTTCTCGTCGGGCTCGTCCGCAAGCGGATACCGCTCCCTTTCGCTTCGCTGAAGAACCGCCGCACATTGGTGGCGGTGCAAAATCTCGTCGATCTGATCATCACCTGCGCGGCGCATCCCGCCGCCGGCGGTGAGATTTTCCTTGCCGGAGATGGTGAGGACCTGTCGACCCCGGAGCTCATCCGGGGAATTGCCGCGGGGCTCGGCGTCAAGCCGATGCTGGTTCCCTTCCCCTCCGCATTGCTGCACATGGCGGCGAAGGCTGTCGGGAAGGAGGCCGTCTATCAACGCCTTTGCGGTTCGCTGCAGGTCGACATATCCCAGGCACGCAAGGTTCTCGGCTGGACGCCCGTCGTCACGCCGCGCCAAGGCCTGAAACTGGCAGTGAAGTAGCCGTTATTCGCTGGTGACACCCTGGAACGGGCGCACTTCGCGGCCGGGCATGAAGACGCCGAGACGCTTGATTTCCCATTCGAGCTTGATGCCTTCTTTCTCGAAGACCTCGCGGCGCACCTGCTCACCGAGATATTCGAGATCGTAGCCGGTCGCCTGCCCCATATTGATCATGAAGTTGCAGTGAAGCGACGACATCTGGGCGCCGCCGATCACGAGGCCGCGGCAGCCCGCCTCGTCGATCAGCTTCCAGGCAGAATGGCCCGGCGGGTTCTTGAAGGTCGAGCCGCCGGTCTTCTCGCGCACCGGCTGCACCGTCTCGCGGTGATTGCGCACGGCGTCCATCTCGGCGCGGATCTGGGCGCGATCCTCCGGATAGCCCTCGAACAGCACCGAGGTGAAGATCAGGTCGGCCGACGCTGCGGAATGCCTGTAGGAATAGCCCATCTCGGCATTGGAGAGCACATGCTTGTTGCCCTTGCGGTCGACCGCGTTGACCTCGATCAGCCGCTCGCGCGTCTCCACCCCGTTGGCGCCGGCATTCATCCGCGCCGCGCCGCCGATGGCGCCGGGAATGCCGTAGTAGAAATGAAAGCCGCCGATGCCGTTGTCCATCGCCATCGCCGCCACATGCTTGTCCGGGCAGATGGCCCCGGCAAGGATGCGGTTTTCACCGGCCAGCTCGACGAAGCCGAAGCCCTTGGCCGACAGGCGCAGCACGACGCCGGGAATGCCGCCGTCGCGCACCAGGATGTTGGAGCCGACGCCGATCACCGTCAGCGGCACCTCTTCCGGCAGGATCTTCAGGAAGGCGATGAGATCGTCGACATCATGCGGCTGGAACATCAGCTCGGCGAGCCCGCCGGCCCGGAACCAGGTGACGCGGTCCATGGGGGCATCCGGCGTGATGCGGCCGCGGATATCCTTTACACCGTCTCCGAGAGACGCGAGAAGCTTTTCCCCATTCACCTGTTTCATGCGGACTTTCCCGATAGGCCTTCCAGTTGTCTGGGCAGTGCGGCTGCCCAGGATGTGATGCTCCCAGCCCCCAACAAAACCACGAAATCGCCAGGCTTTGCAACCTCTGCAACCATCTGCGGCAGAAGCTCGGCCGAAGACAGGAAGCGGGCGTCGCGATGGCCGCCGGATTTGATGCGCGAGACGAGCGACGTGGAGTCGGCGCCTTCGATCGCATCCTCGCCTGCCGCATAGACGGGCGCCAGAAAAATGCTGTCGGCATCGTTGAAGCAGGCCGCGAATTCCTCGAACAGGCTTGCGAGACGGCTGTACCGGTGCGGCTGGTGGACGGCGATGATGCGGCCCTTGCAGGCTTCGCGGGCAGCGCGCAGCACCGCCTTGATCTCGACCGGATGGTGGCCGTAATCGTCGAAGATCTGCACCCCGTTCCATTCGCCCGTCAAGGTGAAGCGGCGCTTGACGCCGCCGAAGGAGGCAAGCCCCTTGGCGATATCGGCGCTCGATATGCCGAGCCGGTTGGCGACAGCGATCGCCGCCGTCGCGTTGGAAATATTGTGCCGCCCGGGCATCGGCATGACCAGCCCCTTGAGCTCGGTCACCTGGCCGGTGCGGCGGCGGCGGATCTCGACATCGAAGATCGAGCGCGTGCCGTCGATGCGCACATTCTTGAAGCGCACGTCGGCCTGCGGGTTCTCGCCATAGGTGATGATCTTGCGGTCCTCGATGCGGCCGACCAGCGACTGCACTTCGGGGTGGTCGAGGCACATGACGCCAAAACCGTAAAACGGCACGTTCTCGACGAACTGCCGGAAGGCGGCGCGCACCGCATCGAAACTGCCGTAATGGTCGAGATGCTCCGGGTCGATATTGGTGATGACGGCGACATCGGCCGGAAGCTTCAGGAAGGTGCCGTCCGATTCGTCGGCCTCGACCACCATCCACTCGCCCTCGCCCATCCGGGCATTGGTGCCGTAGGCATTGATGATGCCGCCGTTGATGACGGTCGGGTCGAGCCCGCCAGCTTCGAGCAGGGTCGCCACCAGCGAGGTGGTCGTCGTTTTGCCGTGGGTGCCGCCGATGGCAATCGCATTGCGGAAGCGCATCAGCTCGGCAAGCATTTCGGCGCGGCGCACCACCGGCAGCAGCTTTTCACGCGCCGCGATAAGTTCCGGATTGCTCTTCTTGATCGCCGTCGAGACGACGACGACTTCGGCCTCGCCCAGGTTTTCCGCCCGGTGGCCGACGAAGACTTCGATGCCCTTGTCGCGCAGGCGCTGGACATTGGCGCTGTCGGCCTGGTCGGACCCTTGCACCTTGTGGCCGAGATTGTGCAGCACCTCGGCGATGCCGCTCATGCCGATGCCGCCAATGCCGATGAAATGGACGAGACCGATCGCCTTCGGCAGTTTCATGCGCGTGTCCTCTTGAATTCTGAGACTGTCTTGCCGGCGGCAATAGCCTCAACCATGTCGGCAAGCAAGTTTGCCGCATCCGGTTTCCCGGCAAGCTTCGCCGCCGCCGCCATGTGCGACAGCTTTTCCGGATCGTTCATCACATGGCTCAATATAGAGGCGATGCGTTCCGGCGAAAGCTCGGATTGAGCAATCACCTTCGCCCCGCCGGTCGCAGCCAGTGCGGCGGCGTTCGCCGCCTGATCGTGGTCGAGCGCATGCGGATAAGGCACCAGGATGGCCGGGCGTCCGATGACGGAGATTTCCGAAACCGTGGACGCGCCGGAGCGGCAGATCACCAGATGCGCTTTGGCAAGACGCTCGGCCATATCATTGAAAAACGGCGCGATATCGGCACCCATCTGCAACTGCGCCACGCAGCCGCGCACCATCTCCATATCCTCAGGGCGAACCTGCTGCGTCACCCTGAGCCGCGCCCGCAGCTCGTCGTCGAGCAGGCTGATTGCCGTCGGCATGGCCTTGGAGAAATACTGCGCGCCCTGGCTGCCGCCGAAGACGACGAGATGGAATGGCTCGCCGGGATGCGACGGGTGATAGGGCTGTTCGGCCGCGGCAAGGATAGCCGGGCGCACGGGATTGCCGGTCGCAACCGTCTTGTCGGAAAAAGCATCGCCGCTTTCCGGCAGAAAGCCGCCGGCAATCGCCTTGACGCGCGGCGCCAAGGCCTTGTTGGCGCGCCCCATGACGGCGTTCTGCTCATGCAGCATCGAGGCGACGCCGAGCCGCGTGGCGGCCAGCAGCGGCGGCACCGTGGGATAACCGCCGAAACCGACGACGATGACGGGCTTCAGCCGCTGGATCAGCTTCTTGGCCGCCCGCATGCCGCTCCACAGCGTCCACAGCGAGCGGGCGACGGCAACCGGGTTCTTCGAACCGATCGTCGCCGACGGCACAACGTGAATTTCCTCGGCCGGGAACTTGCCGGCATAGCGCTCGGCCCGGCTGTCGGTGACGAGATGCACCGCGTAGCCACGCTCCTTCAGCTTGAAGGCCAGTGCCTCCGCCGGGAACACGTGGCCGCCGGTCCCCCCGGCGGCAAGCAGCACGATGCCTTTGCTCATGATCTTTTACTCCGCCGGCATGCCGTGCGGGACGCGGAAGAGGCTCCGGTCCTGCGCGCGCTTTTCCGGCCGATGGCGCGTCAGCGCCAGAATGAAGCCGGCGGTGACGCAGATCGCCACCATGGACGAGCCGCCGTAGGAAATCAGCGGCAGCGTCATGCCCTTGGCCGGCAGCAGTTCGAGATTGACGCCGATGTTGATGATCGACTGGATGCCAAGCTGCAGCACCAGGCCAGCGACAGCAAAGCGATTGAAGTCATTGCGCTCGCGATAGGCATGCGACAGGCCGCGCAGCACCAGCACGGTAAACAACGCGACGAGCGCCATGCAAAAGACGATGCCGAATTCCTCAGCCGCGACCGAAAAAATAAAGTCGGTATGGGCGTCGGGGATGATGCGCTTGACGATGCCCTCGCCCGGTCCCTGGCCGAACCAGCTGCCGCGGATGATCGCCTCGCGCGCCGTATCGATCTGGAACGTGTCACCCTCGCCGGTCATGAACTTGTCTATTCGGCCGGCGACGTGCGGAAAGACATAATAGGCGCTGAGCAGGCCGCCGGCGCCGCCGATGCCGAGCAGCACGATCCAGATCCAGGGCATGCCGGCCATGAAGAACATCCCGCCCCAGACCGCCGTCGTCAGGATGGTCTGGCCAAGGTCCGGCTGCGCGACGAGCAGGGCCGCAACGATGCCGAACAGGATGATGGCGAAGAGATTGCCGGGAATTTCCGGCTGGCGCGCATGTTCGGCAAACAGCCAGGCGCAGACCACGACGAAGGCAGGCTTCATGAATTCCGACGGCTGGATCGAAAGGCCGGCGATCCAGATCCAGCGCCTGCCACCCTTGACCTCCTGACCGATGAAAAGAACCAGCACCATCATCGCCAGCGAGATGATCAAGAGCAGGATCGCGGTTCGCCGCACCTGGCGCGGCGTCAGGAACGACAGCCCGAGCATGACGGCAATCGACGGGATCATGAAGGCCGCATGGCGCTTGACGAAGTGGAAGGGTTCGAGCCCGATACGCTCGGCAACCGCGGGAGAAGCAGCAAAGGACAGCATGAAGCCGATGCCCATCAGGAAGATGAACATCGCCAGGAAGAAACGGTCGATGGTCCAGAACCAATCGGCCAGAGGCCCACGTTCCGCGCGGCTTACCATGTCATTTCTCTCCTGCTACAGGACCGATCAGCATCGTCATTCCGTCAAGCGCGGCCACATGACCGACGAAGGCATCGCCCCTGACTTCGAAGTTCTTATACTGGTCGAAGCTTGCGCAAGCCGGGGATAACATCACGGCCGAAGCAGCCGCCTCGTCGCGATCCGCGTCGGCTGCCGCATGCGCGACTGCGCGCTCCAGCGTGCCCGAAATTTCGTAGGGCACGGCCTCGCCGAGGGTCGCTGCGAATTCCGCCGCCGCCTCGCCGATCAGATAGGCCTTGGCGATGCGCGGAAAATAGGGAGCGAGCGTCGTGATGCCGCCGGATTTCGGCAGGCCGCCGGCAATCCAGTAGATACGGTCGTAGCTCGAAAGGGCGGGTGCTGCCGCATCGGCATTGGTGGCCTTGGAATCGTTGACGAAGACGACACGGCCGCGCCGGCCGACCGGCTGCATGCGATGTTTGAGACCGGGAAATGAGGCAAGGCCGGCGCGGATGTCGTCGGCGGAAACCCCGACTGCAAGGCAGGCGGCGGCGGCGGCCGCGGCATTTTGCGCATTGTGGCTGCCGCGCAGCGTCTGAATGCCGTCGAGATCGACGAAGGGCAACATGGCGCCGCCGGCGGCCTGAACGAGTTTCGTGCCCTCGGCATAGATCCCCTCGGCCACCACGTTGCGGCGCGAGATGCGGACCACCTTGACGCCTGCCCGCTGGATGCGGTCAGCGATCAGGGCCGAATGGCTGTCGTCGACGCCGACGACCGCGACATCGCTGCCGGCGACCAGCCGTTCCTTGACGTCGGCATAATGCTGCATCGTGCCGTGACGATCGAGGTGGTCGGGCGTCAGGTTGAGCAGAATGCCGGCCGAGGGGTTCAGCGTCGGTGCCAGATCGATCTGGTAGGACGAGCATTCGACGACGAAATAACGCCCCGCTTTCGGCGGATCGAGCGTCAGCACCGCCGTGCCGATCTTGCCGCCGAGCTGCGTGTCGTAGCCTGATGATTTCAGGATGTGGGCAATCAGCGCCGTCGTTGTCGACTTGCCGTTGGTGCCTGTGATGGCGATGAACGGGCAGTCCGGCGCATGAGCGCGGCGCTCGCGCACGAAAAGCTCGACGTCGCCGACGACGTCGACACCGGCCGCGCGCGCAAGATCGACAGTCCAGTGCGGCTTGGGATGGGTGAGCGGCACGCCGGGCGACAGCACGAAGAGCGCCTGCTGGCTCCAGTCGATGCTGTGCAAATCCTCTGTCCGGATGCCTTCGGCGGAAGCCTTGGCGACGCTGTCGGGATTGTCGTCCCAGGCAGTCACATCGGCGCCGCCAGCGATCAAGGCAAGTGCGGTGGCGAAACCGGAGCCGCCGAGCCCGAAGAGCGCAACCTTCTTGTCCTTGAGCGTCGTGACCGGGATCATCGCCGCCTCACCTAAGCTTCAGCGTCGAGAGGCCGAGCATGGCAAGGCCGACCGCGATGATCCAGAAGCGGATCACCACCTGGCTCTCGGTCCAGCCCTTCTTCTCGAAGTGATGGTGGATCGGCGCCATCAGGAAGACGCGCCGGCCGGTCATCTTGAAGAAGCCGACCTGGATGATGACCGACAGCGTCTCCATGACGAAGAGGCCGCCGATGATGGCCATGACGATCTCGTGCTTGGTGGCGACGGCGACGGTGCCGATCGTGCCGCCGAGCGCCAGCGAGCCGGTGTCGCCCATGAAGATGGCGGCCGGCGGCGCGTTGAACCAGAGGAAGCCGAGGCCGGCCCCGATGACGGCGCCGAGCACGACGGCAAGCTCACCGGTGCCGGGCACGAAATTGATCTGCAGGTAGTTCGCAAACACCACGTTGCCGGCGAGATAGGCGATGACACCGAAGGAGGCGGCGGCGATCATCACGGGCACGATGGCGAGCCCGTCGAGCCCGTCCGTCAGGTTGACGGCATTGCCGGCGCCGACGATGACGAAACCGCCGAAGACGACGAACATGATGCCGAGATTGATCAGGAAGTCCTTGAAGAAGGGAAAGGCGATCGAGGAGCCGAAGGTCGAGCCGGCGGTCCCCGAGGCAAGGGCCGTGCGCATCATGAAGTAGACGGCGATGCCGGCGATGACGAACTCGATGCCGAGGCGGGCCTTGCCGGAAAAGCCCTTATGGCTCTGCTTCGTCACCTTGAGATAATCGTCGTAGAAGCCGATCGCGCCGAAACCCAGCGTCACCAGCAGGGTGGCGACGACATAGACGTTGGAAAGATCGGCCCAGAGCAGCGAGGCGCCAACGATGCCGGCCAGGATCATCAGTCCGCCCATGGTCGGCGTGCCGGCCTTCTTGAAATGCGTCTGCGGCCCGTCGGCGCGGATCGGCTGGCCCTTGCCTTGCCGGATGCGCAGCGAATTGATGATCGTCGGCCCGAACAGGAAGACGATCAGTGCGGAGGTGAAAAGAGCGGCGCCCGTGCGGAAGGTAATATATCTGAACAGGTTCAGAAACTTGAAATATTCCGACAGTTCGACAAGCCAGATCAGCATTCAGGGCCCCTTGTTACCCGATCAAAGTTCGCGTTGCGTGTCGGCAAATGCCGGGAACTTGTCAAGAAGCGCGGCGACGATCTTGCCGAAACCGATGCCCAGAGACGATTTCACCATCAACACGTCGCCCGGGACGACCGAGTTCAACACGTAGTCCGTCAATTCGTCCGTCTTTTCCCGGTATTCGACATGGACGCTTTCCGGCAGCGATTCCTTGAGCGCAGCCATGTCGGCGCCGGCAAGCCAGACATGTTCGATGCCGGCAGCAAGCAGCGGTCCGGCGAGATCGGCATGGACCTTCTCAGCATATTCGCCCATCTCGAGCATGTCGCCGAGCACGGCGATGCGGCGGCCGCGGCCGGTCGGCTCGGCGGCCGCCAGCAACGCGATCGCCGCCCGCATCGAGGCGGGGTTGGCATTGTAGCTCTCATCGATCAGCGTGAAGCTGCCGTTGCCGCCGCCGATCGATAGCCGGTGACGCTTGCCCCTGCCCTTTTCCGGCTTCAGCGTCGCAAGCGCTTCGATTGCCTTGCCCATGTCGGCGCCGACGATCCTGACGACGCCGAGCGCTGCCAGCGCATTCTCGGCGATGTGGCGGCCGGGCGCGCCGAGCGCGACCTCCAGCGTCTCGCCGCCGATCGTCAGCCACAGCGTTGAATTCTCGTCCGCACCGTTGAATTCCGCCAGGCGAAATTCGGCCTTGGCATGCTGGCCGAAGGAATGAATATGCTCGATGCCGAGCGATTGCGCCGTGCGATCGAGGAAGTTGAACTGGTCGTTATCGCGGTTGAGCACGACATGACCGCCGGGTTCGAGCCCCTCGAAAATCTCCGCCTTGGCGGCGGCGATCTCCTTGATGCTCTTGAAATTTCCGAGATGCGCCGGTGCGATCGTCGTGATCACGGCGACATCGGGGCGGATCATCGCCACCAGCGGCCGGATCTCGCCCGGATGGTTCATGCCGACTTCGAAGACGCCGTAGTCGGTATCGTCAGGCATGCGCGCCAGCGTCAGGGGAACGCCCCAATGATTGTTGAAGGAGGCAACAGACGCGTGCACCTTGCCGGAAGGCGACAGCACCTGCCGCAGCATTTCCTTGGTGGTGGTCTTGCCGACCGATCCCGTCACCGCGATGATCCGGGCCTGCGAACGCTCGCGCGAGGCAAGGCCAAGTTTGCCAAGCGCCGCGAGCACGTCTTCCACGACGATCATCGGCACCGTCAGGCGGCCCATGGCGGGGAGCCTCGCCTCGCTGACAACAAGCAGGGAGGCGCCGTTCGCCATCGCCATCGACGCGTAGTCGTGACCATCGACGCGGTCACCCTTGATCGCGAAGAAGGCCTCGCCTGATGTGATCGATCGGCTGTCGATGGAGATGCCGGTGATGCCTTCCGGCAGCGTGCCGAAAGGGCGCCCCGCCATCGCTGCGATCATGTCGTCGGTTGTCCAGAGCCAGCTCACGATTTCAGTTCCTCCAACGCCTTGCGCACCTCCGCATGATCGGAGAACGGCAAAGTGACGGCGCCAATCGTCTGTCCTTCCTCATGTCCCTTGCCGGCAACGATCAGCGTATCGCCCGATGTCAGCATGGCGACCGCCTCGCGGATGGCGGTGGCGCGGTCGGCGATTTCCGAGGCGCAAGGCGCGGCTGCCATGATCTCCGTCCGGATCGCTGCCGGCTCCTCCGAACGGGGATTGTCGTCGGTGACGATGACGACATCGGCAAGACGGCAGGCGATTTCGCCCATGATCGGCCGCTTGCCGCGGTCGCGGTCGCCGCCGCAACCGAAGACGACGACGACGCGGCCGGTCGTGAATGGCCGGACCGAGCTCAGCACGTTTTCCAGTGCATCCGGCTTATGGGCATAGTCGACATAGGCGAGCGCGCCGTCCTTGGTATGACCGACGAGTTCGAGGCGGCCGGACGCACCGACGAGTTTCTCGAGCGCGGCCATCGCAACTTTCGGCTCGACGCCCGTCGACATGGCAAGGCCTGCGGCGACCAGCGCATTGGCGACCTGGAAATCGCCGGCCAGCGGAATGTCCACCTCGAAGATCTCGTCGCCGATATGGATCTCGGCCGTCTGCTTGTGACGGAAATGCTCGACGCGTTTCAGCGTGAGGTAATCACCCTTGCGCCCGACGGTGCGAACGTCATGACCGGCATCGGCGGCGGCCTTGACCGCTTGGCGCGACCAGGGATCGTCGGCGAAGATCACCGCCGGCGCACCCTTCGGCAGCAGCCTATCGAAAAGCCGCATCTTGGCGGCCATATAGGCCTCGACGGTCGGATGATAATCCATATGGTCGCGGCCGAGATTGGTGAAGGCGGCGGCGGCAAGCTTCACGCCGTCGAGCCGGCTCTGGTCGAGACCGTGGCTGGAAGCCTCCATCGACGCATGCGTGACGCCTTCGTCGGCAAGTTCAGCCAGAAGCTTGTGCAACGACACCGGATCCGGCGTCGTCAGCGCGCCATATTCGTTGCGCGTCGGCGAAACCACGCCCGTCGTGCCGATCATCGCGGCCGCATGGCCTGCATGCGCCCAGATCTGACGGGTGAACGAGGCGACGGAGGTCTTGCCCGCCGTGCCGGTGACGGCAACCATGGTCTCGGGCTGCCTGCCGTAGAACCGCGCGGCGGCGATCGAAAGGAAGCGGCGCGGCTCCTTGACCGCAAGCACCGGAATGGAAGCATCGACCGGCTGGGAGGCGATCGCGACGGCAGCGCCTCGGCCGGCGGCATCGACGATGAAGCCCGCGCCGTCCGCCTTTGTGCCGGCGACCGCGACGAAGGCGTTGCCCGGCGCCACATGACGGCTGTCCGAAGACAGGCCTGAAATATCAAGCAGGCCTGCCGGGCCTTCGAGCTGTGCTTCAAGTTCCGGAAACTGATCTCCGGCCAGGTCTCGCAATTTCATCGAATGCACTTTTCCCTCTTGAAGCCGGTCCGCCCCTCGCGAATCGGCGCCGATATTCATTCACGCTCAATAAGACACCAGCAAGGCCGATCCGCCGTCCCCGAATTTCGGCTCGATGCCGAGAATGGGAGCCGCGCGGCGGATGATCTCGCGGGCAATCGGCCCGGCGGTGCCGGCGGAGATCGTTCCGCCATATTGCTTCTCGCCGGTCTTCGGCTCGTCGCAGAAGGTGATCACGGCATATTTGGGATTGTCGATCGGGAAGGCGGCGATGAAGGAATTGAAGTTCAGAGTCGAGGAATAACGCCCGTTCACCACCTTGTCGGCGGTGCCGGTCTTGCTGCCGACGCCGAAGCCCGGCACGCGGGCCACGCGCCCCGAACCCTTGTAGCCGTTGAAATCAAGCAGATAGCGAACCGCGTCGCTGGTCGACTTCTTGAGGACTTGCGTGGCGATCTGATCGGCCTGTTCGCGCGTGCGCGGCAGGAATGTCGGCTCGATCAGCTTGCCGCCGTTGACAAGGGCGGCCGCCGCCACGCCGGTCTGCAGCGCCGTCGTCGAAACACCGTGGCCAAAGGAAATCGTGATCGAATTGATCTTCTTCCAGACGCGCGGCTGGCTCGGCATCTTCACTTCCGGCAATTCGGTCTGCATTTTCGTCAGCAGGCCGAGCTTGGTCAGATAGTCCTTCTGCGAATCGATTCCGACGAGGTCGATGACGCGCGCCGTCCCGATATTGGAGGAATACTGGAAAATCTCGGGAACGGTCAGCCAGCGGCGCTGCCCATGAAAGTCGTTGATGGTGAAGCCGCCGATATAGATCGGTTTGCTGGCGTCGAACGTGTCGGACATCTTGACCTTGCCGCTGTCGAGCGCCATCGCCAGCGAAAAGGTTTTGAAGGTCGAGCCCATTTCGAAAGTGCCGTTGGTCATCCGGTTGAGCCAACCCTCCTTGGCCCCTTCCTGCGGATCGTTCGGATCAAAATCCGGCGCCGATGCCATGCCCAGCACTTCTCCGGTATGCACGTCGATGACAGCTGCACCCGCACCCTTGGCCTGAAAATTGTTGACGGCGTTGACGACCGCATCCCGGACGATGTTCTGCACGCGCAAGTCGATCGAAAGCCGCACCGGCTCGAGCGGCTGGTCGCTGGTCATGCCGACCGAGGCGAGATCGGCAAGCCCCTGATCGTCGATGAACTTCTCCATGCCGGCGACGCCGCGGTTGTCGATGTTGACGTAACCGAGGATATGCGCGGCGGTCGGGCCGCCCGGATAGAAGCGGCGCTTCTCCGGCCGGAAGCCGATGCCGGGAATGCCAAGCGCCAGGATCTGGCTCTGCTGCTTCGGCGTCAGCTGCCGGCGCAGCCAGGCGAAATGCGAGGTTTTGACCGAGAGCTTTTTATAGGTATCCCGAACGTCGAGCTCGGGCAGAACCGTCGCAAGCTTCTCGACCGCCTCGTCGGGATCGACGATCTTGTTGGGTTCGGCAAACAGCGAGACGGTGCGGATGTCGGTCGCCAGAACTTCGCCGTTGCGGTCGAGAATGTCGGGACGCGACGCCATCAGCCGATCGGGCGGCAGGATGCTGGAGACGACCTCCTGATCCTTCATCGCATATTCGACGAGACGGCCGCCGATGATGACGTAGACGCCCATGAAGCCAAGGATCAGCAGGCCGACGCGGCTTTTTGCCTGTCCTGATTTCTTCTTGCGCGACCCCTCGATCGCCAGGCCGGCGGGGGACGGACCACCGAACCTGTTATAGACGCCGGCGGAGAAATGCGCCTGGCTCTTCAAGACCATGATGCGGGAAAGAAACGACATTATTCTACCGACCCCGTTTCGATCTGGTCTGCATCATCCGCTGCCTCGCCGCGCGGCGCGGGCATTGGAACCGGCTGGGCCTTGACGGCGCCCGGCACGCCCTTGGCGCTGGTCACGGTCGCGCCTTTGGCGCTGGCCACGGTCGCGCCCTTGGCGCCGGCTTTGGCCTCGGTCACGTCAGGCACGGGAACCTCGGATTTCAACATCGGCAATTCCTTGGCATGCACCAGCGCCGTCGAATCCGTCGGCTGCAGCTGCAGCTCGCCCTCATAGGCCTTGACCAGCCGCTCCAGACGGTTCGGCTGAGATTGCAGCGCCCAGTCGGCCTTGAGAAGGTCGATCGTATCCTCCTCGAGCTTGATCTCGGCTTCGAGGCGATGAACCTCCTCGAGCTTCAATTCGGCGCGGTGCTTGATCGTGTAGGTGACGGCGGCAGTTGCCGTCATGACGCCGATGAGCACGAGATCGAACGTTTTCAGCATATCAAGCTCCAAGCTTTCCAAGGCTGGCAAGATTGGGAAAACCGAAGAGCGACATATCCGCAGCCTCGGCGGCGGCGTCCGTTCTTCGGCCGGCGCGCAGCTTGGCCGAGCGGGCGCGCGGATTGGCCTCAGCCTCCGCCTCGCTTGCCGAAACCATCGACTTGCCCACAGCCGCAAAGGTTGCCGCCCGCTCATGTGCGGCCGGCAGGTGCCGCGAACCCGACGCCTTGCCGGCGCGGTCGGAAAAGAACTTCTTGACGATGCGGTCTTCGAGCGAATGGAAGGTGACGACGACGAGCCGCCCACCGGGCTTCAACACCGTTTCCGCCGCAAACAACGCCTGCGCGAGTTCGGCGAGCTCATCATTGACGAAGATGCGAAGTGCCTGAAAGACGCGCGTCGCCGGATGGATTTTGTCTTTCATCTTGCGCGGTGTGACCAGTTCGATGAGGCCGGCGAGATCGCGTGTCGTCTCAAATGGTTTTTCGGCGCGGCGCTTCTCGATCGCATGCGCGATGCGCGGCGCCTGGCTCTCCTCGCCGAGAAAATGGAAAATGCGGATGAGATCGGCGACCTTGGCGCGGTTGACCACATCGGCGGCGGAAACACCTGTCGCCGACATGCGCATGTCGAGCGGTCCGCTCTTCTGAAAGGAGAAGCCGCGCTCGGCCTCGTCGATCTGCATCGAGGAAACGCCGATATCGAGCACGACGCCGTCGAGGCCGCCTTTCGGCGCATGATCGGCCAGATGCGAGAACTGCGAATGAACGAGCCTGAGGCGGCCGCCATGGGCGGCAACCATCGCCTGGCCCGCCGCAATCGCCGTCGGATCGCGGTCGAGCGCAATCACCTCGGCGCCGGCGGCAAGAATGGCCGAGGTGTAGCCGCCTGCACCGAACGTACCGTCGAGGATGAGCTTGCCGGGCGCCGGCGCCAGCGCCGCGAGGACCTCGTCGAGAAGAACCGGAATGTGGCGAACCGGTCCGCCACCGGCATCAGTTGAACCTCCGCCAGGATTCGCCGCCATTCCGTTCCCTCGCTCTTTCAGGAACGCTTGCCCGCCAGCTTGCGCTCCCCTCGTGCCTGCGCCTGCGCAGCCATAAAAGCCTGCGGCTGCCAGAGCTGAAAATGATCCGCCCGACCGACGAAGGTCACTTCGTCCGAGATACCGGTGAAGCCGCGGATGAAATCCGTGACCATCAGCCGCCCCTCGGCATCGAGCCGCATGAAGACCCCGCCTCCGTGAATCAGAAGCGACATCTCGTTCGCATCCGGCGAAAACGGATCCTCCGCAGCAATCTGCCGTTCGAATCTTTCGAGAAGATCCGGACCGCCGACGCTGATCGCCGGAAACACAAAGTCCTGAAAGCAGTAAAGCTCCTGGACATTGCGCTGCGCCAGCACGGAACGAAACGCCGAAGGCACGGAAACCCTGCCCTTGGCATCGATCCTGTTGGTCGCATTCGAAAGGAAGCGGCTCATCACACGAAACATCCGTTCCCGCAGGGATCCGGACCAAAAGACGCCCGAAACTCCCGATATCAGGCACAGCTTCGCAAGCCGGATGAGTAAAAACCCCTCCGACGCTTCCGGAGAGGAAGACGCCTTTGCTTTGCGATGAACGGGCAGGTGATTGCCCTGGTGCAGTGCGAGTTTGGGATAGCATGGGACCATATGGGCGTCAATGGGATGCGCCTGCTTTGCAACAGACGCATGATCAAAAATTTATAAGCCGTTAAGTTTAACAAAGGGTTAGGATCACCCTCCCGCAAGAGACGCGCGACGGTGCTATCGCAAAAACAATTTTCGCGCAGAGGATTGTATGAGCATTCGCTTGAAAACTGTCGATTTCAGCGGCTTACCTGGAGGTGATTCGTCAAATCGGAGATTTTCGCGCCACGAAAGTTAATCGCCAGTTGGCCTGTAAGCCGGGTTCTGTATGGCTCCGGCGTGAACCGGAACGTGGCAGCCATTCCTCTGGGACAGCGTTCGCACGCTGCCTCGCGCAACCCACCCGGATGACTGGCCTGGAAACCGGCCGGAAGGCCTTTCGGCCCGCCGCGTCATCCCTATTCGGTCTTGCTCCCGGTGGGGTTTACCGTGCCATATCCGTTGCCGGAAATGCGGTGGGCTCTTACCCCACCCTTTCACCCTTACCTGTCATGACAGGCGGTTTGCTTTCTGTGGCACTTTCCCTGAGGTCGCCCTCGCCGGACGTTATCCGGCACCGTGTCTCCGTGGAGCCCGGACTTTCCTCACCCTACCGCCTTTCGGCATTGGTAAAGCGCGGCTGCCCGGCCAACTGGCAGGGGCTCCCATAAACGAGAGAGCGCGCAATTGCCATCAAAAATGATAGGCTTAGGAAAATTGCGGTGTGAAATCCGTGGAATAACCCTGCTGGCTGATCCTGCCTGACAAAAGCAGCTCCGCCCCGAGCCGTCCGATTTCGTCCGAACTCTTGGCCGACGTGCCGGCACAGCCCGTCAGCACAGCAATGGCAGGCGATGAGGTGTAGCCGATCATCGGGTAGTCGCTTTCCGTATAGGACACCACGCAGGCGGCCGTCGAAATCGAAAGTGGCGCCAGATCGGGCACCAAGTCGGCAGCAATGCGCTGAAGATGCGTCCGCACGGTTTCGCGCCCCTCCGTTCTGAACCAGGCACGCATTTCCGCCTCGTCGCCGAGCACCAGATCGTCCGGATCGCCGCCGATCTTCAGATAGAATTTGCCGTCGGGATAACGGATCGGCGGCAGCAGATAGATATGGATGCCGGGCATATCGAGAATGAGCGACGGCATGGTCGCAAGACGCTCGGCATCGGCCTCGCTCACCTCGAAAAGCGTGACCGTCCGGCCATAAACCGTCATTGCAACGGGACGCGGCAACAGATTCTCCGCAATGGAAAATCCGCCCGCAGCGAGCAGCAGCTTTTCAGCGCGATAGGTCAGGCCACCGGCAGTCCTGACGACAGCCGATCCGCCCTCCTCGCGGATGGAAACGGCATGGTCGCGGATGACGGCGGCACCCGCCTTTTCCGCCAGCAGCGACTGCGCCTTGACCAGCTTGCGCGGGCTGATATGTCCGGCGCCCCTCGCCTCGAAAACCCCGGCGCAGTCATCGGGAAAGGCAAAGAAAGGAAAGGCGGCCTTCAGCCCCGCCTGGTCGAGAAGGCTGGTTTCGACGCTGAGCGAAACGGCGGCCTGCCGCGTCTCCTCGAGGTATTCGCTTCCACCAGGTGCGGCGACGACGCAGCCGACCTCGCGATAAAAATCGATGCCGCTGTCGCGAGCGATCTCGCCATAACGGCCGATCGAGCGGTTGGCGAGCAGAGCCCAGTTGCCGTTGGGATCGATGGTGCGGGTGATGCGCCCCTCGTCGTAGTGGCTGGCGAAGACGCCCTGATGCGCCTTGCGGTCGGCTGGCTCGTCCGGGCCGATCACCGCCACGCCATCCACCTGGCGCGCCAGATGCCGCGCAGCTGCCGCCCCCATCAACCCGCGGCCGACGACGATATATTTGAAATCGACTGCCATGATGCTCCCTTTCAGGCAAAGACCGGCGTCAGTTCGCCGCCGAAATCCGTGTCGCCAAGCCGCCCTTCGGTCAGAAGCACCGCGCCCAATCGTCCAAGTTCGTCGGAGGATTTGGCGGCGACGAAATTGCCGCCGGTCAGCACCGCGATGCGCGGCGACTGCGTAAACCCGGCATAGGGATAACCGGTCGGCGTGAAATTCGCCACGCACGGCCCTGATGTCACCGGGCAGCCGGCAAGCGCCGGCATTAGTTGCAGGGCAATGCGGCAAAGATGATCGCGCTCGGCAGCGCTTCCATCGGAACGGAACCACGCGCCGGCATCCTCCAGCCGATTGATGGAAAGCGTCTCGGTATCGCCGCCGAGCTTCAGATAGATTTTGCCGTCGGGATAACGCACCGGCGGCAGAATATAAATGTGATCCTCTTCCCGGTCGCCGAGCACGATCGTCGACGGCATGTCGCCGAAGACCGCCATTTCGCGCTCACCGATTTCATAGAAGACGACCGTGCGCGCCATCACCTTGGTGTCGACGGGACGCGGCAGCAGCGCATGGAAATTGCTGAAGCCGCCAGCCGCCACCAGCACCCTCTCGGCGCTGTAGCGCCTTCCGTCGACCGTCACCTCGACATGGGCACCGGCGTCGCGCACGGATGTCGCGGTTGCCTCGATCAGCGTAACGCCACCCTGTTCCGCGAGCATCGCCTGGGCGCGCACGAGCGCCCGCGGATTGATATAGCCGGCACGCTTGCGTTCGAAATAGCCGCGAAAATCAGGATCGACGGCGAGAAAGGGGAAGCGGCCCGGAAGTTGCGACGGGGCGATGGTCTCGATCTCGCTGCCGAGCGTCCGGCTGACGGTCAACGCCCGATCGATGTAATCCTGCTCGCTTTTCTCAGGGGCTGCAAAGAGGCAGCCGACTTCCGAAAAGAAGGAAATGCCGCTCCTTGCCTCGATCGCACGGTAGCGGTCGAGCGCGCGGGCGGCGAAGGTTCCCCAGGCCAGATTGCCATCGAACGTCCGTGTAATACGCGCCTCGTCGTAGTGGCTGGCGAAGACGCCATCATGCGCATTGCGCTCAGCCGGCTCGCGCGGGCCGATCAGCGCGATGCCGTCGGCCATCGCAGAGAGATGCCGGGCGGCCGCGGCACCCATCATGCCGCGTCCGATGATGATGAACCTGAAATCGACTGCCATATCCCACCTCGCTAAATTCCAGCGATACCATGGCAATCATCTTGAATCATCCAGCTCTTGTCAGGGATAAGCACTTCAGGCTCAGAGCATTGCGAGAACCTTGCCGCAATAGGACTTGGACACCGGGTTCATGCGCGTGGCGCCATGACCGGCATTGTATTTGAGGATGGTGTTGCAGGTCTCGCCGCCACCGAGATCATGGGCGGCAGCCAGATATTTCATGCCGTACTTGATGTTGGTTTCCGGATCGAACAGGCCCTTGGCGCTGCCGGAATAGCCCATCATGCGGGCAGTTGCAGGCTTTATCTGCATCAGGCCGATTTCACCGTGGCTGCCGCGCGCATTCGGATTGAAATTGCTTTCGATACGGATGACAGCGGTCGCAAGCGCAACCGGTACATTATATTGGTTCGCATATTTGCTGATCAGTGCGGAATAGGAATTGCCGGAAACATTGGCGACGGGATAACCGCTCTGGCGCTCGACCGTCTTCAGTGTGCGTTCCGCCGTCTTGAGCGGACGCTTCGCCGGCTTGACCGAACGCTCCGCTTTCTTCAACGGACGCTCTGTCTTCTTCGAAGGACGCTCGACTTTCTTCACCGGCGCATCAGCTCGCACACCCCAATCATTCGCAAAGGCAAAGCTATTTCCGGCCAGCACCATGCCAACGCACGTTGCAGCAACAACAATCAGTTTTCTCATGTAGTCTTGAACACTCCGACCCAAAGAATTTCCGGACGGCGCGCCTCGCTGTCATAATGAATACCAGATCAATGACCGATCTGGATTCGCGGCAATTCTTATAGTTTCACATAGCGCCCGTGGTTTAACTCGAAAACAGCCCCGAGTACCGCTTGGCGGAGGTTCTTAGACCATCGCAATGAGGAGATAATAGGGAAATGATGTGGCAGGCGGAATTTCGCGCTGCAGTGCGAAATTCGGCGTTTCAGTAATTGTCGAGGAATCAGGAATAACGCGGCAAAGCCGACAGTAGCCGGTGCAACGTGTCGATCGTCGAGAAATCGGCGATGCCATCTATCCGTTCGGGCCGAAAATGCCGCTGGAAAGCTTCCACGTCGCCTGCCGTTTTTTCTGAAAATTGCCCCGTGATTTCAGTGCCGTAACCATAGAGCGACAGCATCGACTGCAGTGCTTCGACGGGTTGGCCGGCATCGCCGCGCTGGAAGAAGCGTCCGCCGGTGATCGTTGCCGGCTCGACCCAGTGCCCGATGCCCGCCCGGTGGAGCTCCGCCCAGGGGAACTTTTCACCCGGATCGACCTTGCGAATCGGGGCGACATCGGAATGCCCAAGCACCCGTTCCGGCGCGATCGACCAACGTTTGACACAGTCCCGACACAATTCGATCACTGCCGCGATCTGCTCTTTTGGATAGTCGGGAAGGCCGCCGGGATGGCCGGCATTGGCGATCTCAATGCCGATCGACAGCGAATTGATGTCGCTCTCGCCTTGCCAGCTGCTCTTCCCGGCATGCCACGCCCGCCTGCCCTCCGGCACGAGTTGGATCACCTCGCCGCTCTCATGCACGAAATAATGGCTGGAAACCTGGCTTTCGGCGCGGCAGAGCCAGTCGAGCGCGCCGTCCGGCGTCGGCATGCCGGTATAGTGCAGCAAGATCATATCCGGGCGACGCCCGTCGGCCCGCTCTCCGTGATTGGGCGACGGCCGCACGCAAGCCCCCGCGTAATCCGCCTCGAAGGAGGTCATGCGGCGCGGCGTTCCTTCTCGATTGCCGCATAGGCTGCGTTGAGTGCCGCCATGCGCTCATTGGCAATCACATGGAATTCCTTCGGCACGCCGCGCGAGATCAGTCGATCGGGATGATGTTCGCTGACGAGGCCGCGGTAACGCCGGCGGATCGTCGGAAAATCGTCGGAGGGCGACACGCCGAGCACCTTGTAGGGATCGCCGCCGGACGAGACATGGCGGGCGGCGATCTGCTCGAAGCGGGTCTCGCTCATCTGGAAGATCACGCCGATGTGACTGAGGAAATTCAATTCCTTTTCGTGAATCAGCCCGTCAGCCTTGGCGATATGGAAGAGGCCGTCGAGCACGTCTTCCAGCACCGTGCAATTGGCCGCACAGGTAATGCAGAGCGCGGAGAGACGTTCGGCATAGGCCTCATAGCCGGCAACATCCTGACGCGCGAGATTATAAAGTCTGGCGACGTTCTTGGCTTGATCCTGCGGAAACTCGAAGATTTCCCGGAAAGCCTCGACCTCCCTCTCGCTGACGATGCCGTCGGCTTTGGCCATCTTCGCCGAAAGCGCGATGATCGCTACCGAGAAAGCGACCTTCCGCCGTGTCTCCGGATCGCCTTCGAAAACCGTGCGGATGGCCTCGACCACCGCGGAAAGCGCATTGCCCGCAGTATTGCCAATGGCATTCACCAGTTTTTCCCAGAAGGACATTGAAAATCTCGCGTACTTGTCAACTTATAAGCAAACAGCTTGATCAAAGAATCGTAGCCTTTGCAAGGCGACGATTGGTCCTAGGCGCGAACACAGTTTTCACGATTTGGTAATTGTCGCACCGCAGCAAATGATTCACCCCTTTCGATTGAGAGAATGGCGCGCACCGCCGCACCATTCTGACGGGCGCGCGACGCGACGCCGCAATTTCCACAACAGTTCTCGGTCCGCGTGTCGGGCTTGAAACGATTATATCAGCCCTTCCGGCCGCAAAGCGGAAAAAGGCTGCGTTTTTCGCAAATTCTTTACTTTACAGGCCCCCTTCCCTGCCGCATCCATGCGCTGATGCATGTCGCCCCGGAACTCTACGGCGGCACCGGGGACACGGCATGCACATACAACGGGCAAACGCATCGCATAAACGAAGTTCGATGCGACGCGCCTTAGCCAGCGCCGCCGCATCGAAACGCCATAGGAGGAATCATGGCCAAGCAGAAAGTTGCAATGCTGACCGCCGGAGGCCTCGCACCCTGTCTTTCCTCCGCTGTCGGCGGCCTCATCGAACGCTACAGCGACGTTGCCCCTGAACTCGATATCGTCGCCTATAAGTCCGGCTACCAGGGCGTGCTGCTCGGCGACAGCATCGAGATCACCCGTCAGATGCGCGAAAAGGCGCCACTGCTGCACCGCTATGGCGGCTCGCCGATCGGGAACAGCCGTGTCAAGCTCACCAATGCCGCCGACTGCGTCAAGCGCGGCCTCGTCAAGGAAGGCGAGAACCCGCTGCGGGTCGCCGCCGAACGCCTTGCCGATGACGGCATCACCATTCTCCACACGATCGGCGGCGACGACACCAACACCACAGCCGCCGACCTTGCGGCCTACCTCGCCGCCAACGGCTACGATCTGACCGTCGTCGGCTTGCCGAAGACCGTCGACAACGACGTCGTGCCGATCCGCCAGTCGCTGGGCGCCTGGACGGCCGCCGAGGTTGGCGCCCATTTCTTCGACAATGTCGGCAACGAGCAGACCGCCGCCCCCCGCACCCTCGTCATCCACGAGGTCATGGGCCGCCATTGCGGTTGGCTGACGGCCGCCACCGCTCGGGCCTATCTCCAGCGCACCAGCCGCAATCAATATGTCGACGGTCTGATGATGGATGCGCAACTGAAGGGTATCGACGCGGTCTATCTGCCCGAAATGGCGTTCGATCTCGATGCCGAAGCCGCCCGGCTGAAGGAGGTCATGGATCGTACCGGCCATGCCACCGTCTTCGTGTCGGAAGGCGCTTGCCTCGACGCCATCGTCGCCGAGCGCGAAGCCGCCGGCGAGACCGTCAAACGTGATGCCTTCGGCCACGTGAAGATCGACACGATCAACGTCGGCGCATGGTTTCAGAAGCAGTTCGCCAGCCTCCTGAACGCCGAGCGTTCCCTCGTGCAGAAATCGGGCTATTTCGCCCGGTCGGCTCCGGCGAACGGCGACGACCTCAGGCTGATCCAGAGCATGGTCGATCTCGCCGTCGAAAGCGCACTCAATAAGGTGTCCGGCGTCACCGGCCACGATGAATCGCAGAATGGTAAATTGCGCACTATAGAATTCCCGCGCATCAAGGGCGGGAAGGCTTTTGACCTTTCGACGGCATGGTTTGCCGAAGTCATGGACAATATAGGCCAGAAATACAAAGAAGCATGATTGACGGATGGTTAATAAGGTGTCTTTGCTTGTTCCTGAGGAATGGGAGGAGACACCATGTCGTTTGAAGCTTGGCTCGCTTTTGCAGCCGCATCCGCCATTATGCTGGCCATACCGGGACCGACGATACTGCTCGTGGTCTCATATGCGCTTGGCCATGGACGCAGGATGGCGTTTGCGACGGTGAGCGGCGTGGCGCTCGGTGACTTCACCGCGATGACGGCTTCACTCTTCGGTCTCGGCGCCGTCCTTGCCGCCTCTGCCACTCTTTTCACTGTCCTCAAGTGGATCGGCGGCGCCTACCTGATATGGCTCGGAATCAAGCTCTGGCGGGCTCCCGTCATCGGTGAGCCGGTTGCCGACAACGACAATCTTCCGGAGGAAAGATCGCTCAGGATTTTCCTCCACGCCTACGTCGTCACCGCCCTCAATCCGAAGAGCATCGTCTTCTTTGTCGCCTTCGTGCCGCAGTTTCTCAACCCGGCCCTCCCCTTCTTCGGGCAGATGGCGATCATGGAAGCGACCTTCCTCGTGCTGGCGATCCTCAACGCTTCCGCCTACGCATTCCTCGCCCACAGGGCGCGCGGACTGATTCGCAAGGCGAGCGTCCAGCGCGCCGTAAACCGCACCGGCGGCACCCTGCTGATCGCTGCAGGCGCCGTAACAGCCGGCTATCGCCGTATTGCGGCTTAGAGCCTTTCCCGGTCAGGCTGCATCATTCTGCCGGAGCAGTTTTTTGTCAGGGCAGAGGCGATTGGCGATGGGCATCCCCTGGTATGTCCGAGCCGATCGCCTCTGATCCTGGCCAGAGATGCCCGGCCTTTCAGGTTGGCTGATACGAGCCGGCCGGTCGCATCCGACTCCCTTTGAGCCAGCAGAGTGATGCAATCTGACCGGGAAAGGCTCCAAAAATTTTCCGTGGTTGCCGGAATGCCACGAATACGTTAATGGGGTCGGCAGGGTTTAAGCTTTTTAGTAACTTTTATAACGCTGCTGGGGCGGCGCGATTTCACGAAAGTGACGGAATGGTAGCGATCGGATTGTCCGGCCTGAAACGCAGTCTTGTCGTTTCTACGGTGCTCTGCTGCGGCGTGGTGACCGGCTGCACGAGCGTCGAATACACCTCTCAGGCCGAACTGACAGCCGCTCAGACCGTGGTGCCGACACCCAAGCCCGGCGAAGACGTCACATTGGCCGCAATCCCGACGGCCGAGGGCGCAGCTGGCCAGGCGGCCGCAGGCGCCATGCTTCCGCAAACGCAGACGTCGCCCTCCCTGACCGCAACGGCGATGCCGACGGTTGGCGCGTCTCAGCCCGCCGATCTCACCATGCAGGCAGGCATACAGCCGGCAGCCTATGCGCAGATCCCCCTGACGCCCGAGATGACGGCGATCCAATCCGTCGTGCCGACGCCGCGTCCGGTGACCCCGGCACAGCCGGCGACGCAGCTTGCCTTTGCCGCGACACCGCAGAACAATGCGCTTGCCGCACTTGCGGCAGTCGACACGACGCCGCGTTCCGGCATGGATTACGGCTTCGACGAATCCGGTCCGATCGATCCGCCGACGGCTCCCCCAATGTTCAGCGACGACCATAAGGACGACGCGCCGACCGTCGAGAAGAGTTTCGTCACCAAGCTCATCCAGAAATATTCGAAGATTTATGCGATTCCCGAGACGCTGCTCCACCGCATCGTCCATCGCGAGAGCCGCTACAATCCGAAGGCTTACAACAAGCGCGGCTATTTCGGCCTTATGCAGATCAAGTACAATACTGCCAAATCGATGGGCTATGACGGTGCGCCGGGCGGCCTCTTCGATGCCGAGACCAACATCAAATATGCCGCGAAATATCTGCGTGGCGCCTGGCTCGTCTCCGACAACAAGGAAGATGATGCCGTCCGGCTCTATGCGCGGGGCTATTATTATGACGCCAAGCGCAAGGGCATGACCGACATCGCCCATGGCAATTACTGACAACCACAATAGAGCCTTTCCTGGTTAGATTGAAGCATTCTGCCGGAGCAGGTTTTCGTCAGGGCAGAGGCGATTGGCGATGGGCATACCCCCAGGTACGTCCGAGCCGATCGCCTCTGATCCTGGCTAGAGATGCCCGGCCCACCGGCCGCACCGCTTCGCCGTGGCGAAGCGATCAGTGCGTCCGGCGCTTTTGAGTCTTGCAGATTTGCCAGGCAAAGCTGCGGGAGGGTTGGCTGAAACGGGCCGGCTGATCGACCGGCCGGCTTGGCCGTAGAGCCGGGCTACGACGCGCGCCGGCCGGTCGACCATCCGACTCCGTTTGAGCTAACAGAATGCTTCGTTCTAACCAGGAAAGGCTCTAGAAACGGATTCGATGCTGCCGCCTATGGCTGCGTCTCGACCTGCCGCTCCGGTCCGGCCTGCTGTTGCGGCACGCGCGATTGCGGCGACGCCTCCAGGACCGCCTTGAGAAGCGCCTGCGGTTGATAGCCGAGCCAGCCCGGCGTCAGGCCGAGCCGGACGACGACCAGATTGGCGGAGGGCACGATCGCCATGCTCTGCCCGTCATGCCCCGACAGCCAGAACGTATCCTCCGGCAGCCCGAACGCGGCGTTCGAGCTGCCGGGCGCAAGCCACGCCTGGCCTTGCGTATAGCGGCCGTTCGACGCCGCCGTCGGCGTGCGCATGGCGCCGACGAACCCCTCCGGCAGCAATCGCCGGCCATTCCAGACGCCATCCTGCAGCAGGAACTGTCCGAAGCGGGCCCAGTCATGCGCCGTCGCGTAGAGATAGGAGCTTCCGGCAAAGGTGCCGCGCGCGTCGAGTTCGAAGACGGCGCTGCTCATGCCGAGCGGGGAGAAGAGCGCGTCATGCGGATAAGAAAAGGCTGCCTGCGCATTGCCGACCTTGTCCATCCAGATGCGTGACAAGAGCACCGCCGTGCCGCTCGAATAGCGGAAGCGCTGGCCGGGTGCCGCCTCCATCGGCGCATTGGCCGGCAGCGATACCATGTCGGGATCGAGATAAAGCATACGCGTCACATCGGCGACGCTGCCATAATCCTCATTGAAGGCAAGGCCGCTCTCCATGCCGAGCAGGTCGGAGACCTTGATCCTGGCGCGCTGATCGTCCTTCCATTGCGCCATCAAGTGATCGTCGTCGAAGGAAACCTTGCCGTCGAGCATCAGGCGGCCGAGGATGGCTGCGTTCACCGTCTTCGTCATCGACCAGCCGATCAGCGGCGTCTTCGCCGAAAATCCGCGGCCATAGGCTTCGGCGACGATACGGCCGTCGCGCACGACCACGATCGCCCGCATCGCCGGGCCGGCAAAGCGGGAATCGGCCAGCACCGCGGCGATCTTCGCGTCCGGCTGATTGCCGCTGCCCTCGCCTTGCGGCCATACCGCGTCGTTCGCCTGCATCTTGGCCGGTGCAT
Organism: Rhizobium sp. M1; assembly: GCF_002531805.1. NCBI lineage: Bacteria > Pseudomonadati > Pseudomonadota > Alphaproteobacteria > Hyphomicrobiales > Rhizobiaceae > Rhizobium > Rhizobium sp. M1. The sequence goes on from NZ_NWSW01000011.1 coordinate 98,985, forward strand.
CGAACGGCACCGCGTTAATCGCCGCCTCGAAATTGCCGTCCGGCACGCTGGTGCAGCCGAGACTGCCGCGATAGAGCGCATAACTCGATGCGAACAGCCCCATGAAGCGCGCCGTCACCCGGCCGCTGTCGCGCTCGACACTGACGCGCACCAGCCTCAGCAGTGGATTTCCCGGCGCCTGGACGTCGTCATGCAGCACATCGTCGGCATCCCGGCCGGCAATGAAGACATTCGAGCAGACGATCTTGGCGGCGTAGCCGTCCCCGACGCGCAACAGCTCCGGCGGCCGGGCGAAGAGCCAGCCGGTCCCGGCGGCGATGATGAGAACCACAAGGAGAGCAAGCGCCTTCAGGACACGCAGCACAAATCGCATGGCATTCCTCCATGCCGGGAGAGAAGCAGGAATCGCGCCGGTCGAAAAGGGGCCGGCGCGAAGAAGGCGCCCCATTCCGATCACTCTTCATTGATGCCGGAGCCTCCCGGGACCGGCGCCCACAGCCCGCGTCATCAAACTGTAGCAGTGGCGCGCTACACGCCCTGAACGCTAAAAAGGTGACAGACTCATGTCAGAATTTGCACCGGATGCCGGCTTCCGCAAGAACCGGAAACTCAAGGACGCCCTTCTCCGCCACAAGGCTTTTTCGAAGGAAGGTTTTTCCGAGCGTCTCTTCGGCCTCCTCTTCTCCGGCCTCGTCTACCCGCAGATCTGGGAAGATCCGGATCTCGACATGCAGGCGATGGAGCTGAAGCCCAACCACCGCATCGTCACCATCGGCTCCGGCGGCTGCAACATGCTCGCCTATCTCTCCAAGGCGCCGGCCTCGATCGACGTCGTCGATCTCAACCCGCACCATATCGCGCTGAACCGCCTGAAGCTTGCCGCCTTCAAGCATCTGCCGGATCATGCCGACCTCGTCCGCTTCCTGGCGATGCCGAACGAAAAGTCGAACAGCCGCGCCTACGACCGGCATCTTGCCGCCAGGCTCGACGAGGCGACCCGCAGCTACTGGAACGGCCGCAAGTTCGGCCGCCGCCGCGTCACCGTCTTCGACCGCAACATCTATGAAACCGGCCTGCTCGGCCGCTTCATCGGCGCAGCTCACCTTCTTGCCCGCCTGCACGGCGTCAAGCTGCGCGAGATGACCAAGACCCGCTCGATCCGCGAGCAGCGCCAGTTCTTCGACGAGCAGATCGCGCCGCTTTTCGAAAAACCGGTCGTGCGCTGGATCACCGGCCGCAAGAGCTCGCTCTTCGGCCTCGGCATTCCGCCGCAGCAATATGACGAACTCGCAAGCCTTGCCGCCGATCATTCGATCGCGCCGGTGCTGAAGCACCGCCTGGAAAAGCTCGCCTGTCATTTCCCGATGCGCGACAACTATTTCGCCTGGCAGGCCTTCGGCCGCCGCTACGGCACTGAAGAGGAAGGCCCGCTGCCGACCTATCTGAAGCCGGAGCACTATGAGGTGATCCGCGCCAATGTCGACCGCGTCAACGTTCACCACGCAAGCTTCACCGAGCTTCTGGCCCGCGAGCCGGCCGCCTCGCGCGACCGCTACATCCTGCTCGACGCACAGGACTGGATGACCGATGGGCAGTTGAACGACGTCTGGCGGGAAATCACCCGCACGGCGCGCGACGGCGCCCGGGTGATCTTCCGCACCGCCGCCGAAAAGAGCATCATCGAAGGCCGCCTGTCTCCGTCGATCCGCGACCAGTGGGAATACTTCGAAGAGAAGTCACGCGAACTGACCGCGCTCGATCGCTCGGCGATCTATGGCGGTTTCCACATCTACGGGAAGAAGGCGTGAGCAAGGTCGGCACCGAGACGGCGGGAATGAGCGACGAACATGCCAGCCTGATGGATGGCATGTACCGCTACCAGCGCCATATCTACGACCTGACGCGCAAATATTACCTTCTCGGCCGCGACAGCACGATCCGCAATCTCGACGTGCCCGAGGGCGGCACCCTGCTCGAAGTCGGCTGCGGCACCGGTCGCAACATGGCCTTCGCCCACAGGCATTTCCCGACCGCCAAGCTGTTCGGCCTCGACATTTCCCAGGAAATGCTGATTTCAGCCCGCAAGACCTTCGCCACCAAGGCGACGATTCCGGAGTTCCGCGTCGCCGACGCCACAGCCTTCACGCCGCGCGAATTCGGCGTCAGCGGATTCGACCGCATCCTGATCTCCTATGCCCTGTCGATGATCCCGGACTGGGAGCGCGCCGTCGATGCGTCGATCGCCGCGCTCAACCCCGGCGGTCAGCTGCACATCGTCGATTTCGGCCAGCAGGAAGGTCTGCCGCGCTGGTTCCGCCGCATGCTGCAGTCCTGGCTTGCAAAATTCCACGTCACCCCGCGCTCCGATCTGCGGGAGGTTCTGGAAGCGCAGGCTGAGGAGCACAATGCGCGATTGTCGTTCGAAACCGTCGGCGGCGGTTATGCCTGGCGGGCGGCTATTATCAGCAAGCGCACATAATTCGCTTGAAACTAACCGATTTTTTACGTTGATATGGTGAAAAGAGGGTTATTCCCTCTGCGGGACTCGTCTTTTTCGAAGGTCAGGCTGTGGGGCAAAGAGATCATTCGGTTCACGACGGGATACCCATGCGCCGGCTTTTGTTTTGCGTTGTGCCCTTGGCCATCATGCTCGCCGGCTGCTCCTCCTCCGGTTATGACTACCTCGAAACGGCATCGGTCAACCCGAAAACGCGCTTCAAGGACACCGATCCGCAGAATTTTGGCGCGAAGCACCCGCATCAAAATGATGTGCACGGCATCGACATCTCCAAATGGCAGGGCGATATCGACTGGGCGAGCGTGAAGAATTCGGGCGTCGCCTTCGCCTTCATCAAGGCGACGGAAGGCAAGGACAGGCTCGATGCCCGATTCGACGAATATTGGCGCGAGGCCCGCGCCGCCGGCATCCCGCACGCTCCCTATCATTTCTACTATTTCTGCTCTTCGGCCGATCAGCAGGCCGACTGGTTCATCAGCAACGTGCCGAAGGAGGCGATCCGCCTGCCACCAGTGCTCGACGTCGAATGGAACGGCGAATCGAAGACCTGCCGCTATCGCCCCGACCCGACAACCGTGCGCGCCGAAATGCAGCGCTTCATGGACCGGCTGGAGGCCTATTACGGCAAGCGCCCGATCATCTATACCTCGGTCGATTTCCACCGCGAGAATCTTGCCGGCCATTTCCAGGACTATCATTTCTGGGTCCGCTCGGTGGCGAAACATCCCGAGGTGACCTATTCCGACCGCCGCTGGGCCTTCTGGCAATATACCTCGACCGGCGTCATTCCCGGCATCAAGGGACCGACCGACATCAACGTCTTTGCCGGCAACGCAAAGAACTGGAACAATTGGGTCGCCGCCGTTTCCAAGGATAGAAATTCTTAGTAACGTCTTTCAATGTTTCTTGCTTCCGTCACATTCCTCTGGGAAAGCGGCGGACATCAGTTTGATATAAGGACCGCATTCATGCACCGCTCGCTCACAAGCCGCTCTGCACTCGCCCTCCTGTTTGCCCTCACCATTGCCGGCGGCGCGGCCGCCCAGCAGGCGCCTGCTGCCTCCGCCCCCTCGACAGCGCCCTGCGGCGGCGATCTGTCCGCCTTCCTTGAGGGCGTCAAGGCCGATGCGGTTGCCGCGGGCGCCAGTGCCGCGGCAACCGACGAAGCGCTTGCCGGCGCCGAGATCGACCAGAAGGTGCTTAGCCGGGATCGCGCCCAGGGCGTCTTCAAGCAGACCTTCCTCGAATTTTCCCAGCGTACCGTCAGCCAGGCCCGCCTCGACATCGGCCGCCAGAAGATGAAGCAGTATGCCGACGTCTTTGCCCGGGCCGAGCAGGAATTCGGCGTTCCCTCCGGCGTCATCACCGCCTTCTGGGCGATGGAAACCGATTTCGGCGCCGTCCAGGGCGACTTCAACACCCGCAACGCGCTGGTGACGCTGTCACACGATTGCCGTCGCCCGGAGCTTTTCCGCCCGCAGCTGATCGCTCTCATCGAGATGGTCCAGCACGGTGACCTCGACCCTGCCACCAACACCGGCGCCTGGGCCGGCGAGATCGGCCAGGTGCAGATGCTGCCGCGCGACATCATCGCCTACGGCATGGACGGCGATGGCGACGGCCATGTCCGCCTGAAGCAGAGCAGCCCTGACGCCGTCCTGACGGCGGCGAAATTCATCCAGCACCTCGGCTTCGAGCGCGGCCAGCCCTGGCTGCAGGAAGTCACCCTACCCGACAATCTGCCCTTCGAGAAATCCGGCCTTGGCGGCACGATGAAGGCCAGCGAGTGGTTCGCGCTCGGCGTCAAGCCGCGCGACGGCAACACCGCTTTCGGCGATCTCGAGGGCGACCTTGTGCTGCCGCAGGGCCGCATGGGACCGGCCTTCATCGCCTACCCCAATTTCAAGATCTATCTCGAATGGAACAAGTCGTTCATCTATACGACGTCGGCCGCCTATTTCGCGACCCGGCTTTCCGGCGCCCCGACCTATCTCAAGGGCACGCCTGAACAAGGCCTCGCCAACGACCAGATGAAGACGCTGCAGACCAAGCTGCAGTCGCTCGGCCACGATGTCGGCGAGATCGACGGCATCCTCGGCTCCGGCACGCGTGTCGCGATCCAGAAGGAACAGCAGCGCCTCGGCATACCGGCCGACGGCTGGGCGACGCCGGCGCTTCTCAACGCTCTCTGATCGCCGCTGCCGCCGCGCCGCTCGCTTCGCAAGAAACGGGTGGCGCCGCCGTCGGCGTTAAAGCTTGATGGTGAGGATCCGCGGTCGGGTTTCGACGCGACGGCGGCGACGCGGCTTGGGATGGAGGAAGGCGGCATGGACAACAGAATGAATGCCTGGACCTGGAGCCTGCTGCTCCTGCTCGGTCTCATCTGGGGCGGCTCTTTCTTCTTTGCCAGCATCGCCGTCCAGCATGTCCCGCCGTTGACCCTCGTCTTCCTCCGTCTGCTGCTGGCCGCGATTGCGCTGCACATCTACATCGCCGGCCGTTTCGGCATCTATCCGATCCTGGAAGCCCGCTGGCGCGAATTCCTGATCCTCGGGCTCATCAACAATGCCCTGCCGCACGCTCTGATCTTCTTCGGCCAGACCCGCATCGGCGCCGGCCTTGCGGCGATCCTGAACGCGACGACGCCGATTTGGACCGTGTTGATCGCCAACTACGTCACATCAGACGAGAAGCTGTCATCTGCCAAGATTGCCGGCTGCCTCGTCGGCCTGGCCGGAACGATCGTGCTGATCAGCCCCAGCCTGTCGGCCGGTGGCGAAGCGCCGCTCTGGGCGCTGCTGCTTCCGGTACTTGCCGCCGTCTCCTATGGGTTCGCAGCCACCTACGGCAAGCGGTTCAAGACTATTCCGGCCCCCGTCACCGCAGCCGGCCAGCTGACGGCGTCCTCGTTGATCACCTTGCCACTGTCGCTCTTGGCCGATCGGCCCTGGACGCTCCCCTGGCCGTCGCTCGATATCGTCGTCGCCGTACTGGCGCTGGCGCTGGTGTCGACCGCCTTCGCCTATATTCTCTATTTCCGGATCATGGCGGCGGCCGGCGCCACCAACGCCTCGCTCGTCACGCTGCTGGTACCACCGAGCGCCATCCTTCTCGGCGTGCTTTTCCTCGGCGAGCGGCTCACCCTTGCCGAACTCGCCGGCATGGCGCTGATCGGCTTCGGCCTTGTCATTCTCGACGGCCGTGCCTACCGCCTGTTGGCCAGGGCAGCGTGAAGAATGGTTGCAAATCCCGCATGATTTCAACCGCTTGGCTGCGCGCCATGTTTCAGGCGCATAGGTAAATCGGCAATCGCCCGATTTAACCGCATGTTAAATTCTGTGAATAAAATTTTGTCGCGAATACGGCTTCAATTTCAACAGTTTGCGGATTCAGTGTTCGACTTATCCACCGCCCTGTTCTGCGGCGCAGCATAGATTCCGCTTCCCAACCGACACATTTCCGACATATTATTGACAGGTTAACGCGAGGAGACAGACATGGGACTCACGCAATCCTTGAATGTTCTGTTGGTCAGTGCAGCGTTTGCCTTCGTCCTGTCCATGCTCTTTATCTGAGCTGGCCGGCGGGGTGTGACGACTGGTAGTACCTGAACTCCCCTGATCAATCCGCCAATGAAAAAGCGCATGTCCCGCCCGACATGCGCTTTTCACTTTGATGGACGCGGAAAATCAGGCAGCCGCGCCGGCGTTTTTTGCCGCCCGGCGGGAGAGGCCGAGATTGTCGAGCACGGCGGAAACCAGCGGCGAACGGTTCATCGTATAGAGATGGAAATCGCGGATGCCGCGCCGGACGAGATCTTCGATCTGCTCGGCGGCGACATCGGCTGCGACCTTCGCCCGTTCTTCGGGCTTGTCGTCAAAGCCCGCAAAACGCTCGTCAAGGAAGCCGGGGATGATCGCGCCGCAGGCGCCGGCGAAACGCTTGAGCTGTGTCAGGTTCTGGATCGGCATGATGCCGGGCACGATCGGGATCGAAATGCCGGCCTTGCGCACCCGCTCGAGGTAACGCTCGAAATTGTCGTTGTCGAAGAAGAACTGCGTCAGCGCCCGGTCGGCGCCGTTGTCGGCCTTGCGTTTCAGCATGTCGATATCGGCGGCTGTGTCGCGGCTCTCCGGATGTTTTTCCGGATAGGCGGAGACTGAAATTTCGAAATCGCCGATCGCCTTGAGGCCGGCCACGAGCTCCGCCGCATTCGCGTAACCGCCGGGATGCGGCTGGTAGGGCGCGCCGGCGCCGCCCGGCGCATCGCCGCGCAGCGCCACGAAATGCGTCACGCCGACCTTGCGGAAGGTCTCGATCATCTGATGCGTCTCATCCTTCGTCGCTCCGACGCAGGTCAGGTGCGAAGCGGTGGCAAGCGGCGTCTGCGACAGGAAACGCGTGACGGCGGTCAGCGTCGGCGCCTTGGTGGTGCCGCCGGCGCCATAGGTCACCGAGACGAAATCCGGATCCCAATCCTGCAGCTCGCTGACGGTATTCCAGAGCTGTCCTTCCATCTCTTCCGATTTCGGCGGGAAGAATTCGAACGAGATCCCGATGTCGCGCGCCTGCGCTTCGCTTTTCAAAGCCATGTCATACTCTCCCGGCAAATGTAGGTTCGGCGCCTTCGCTTAGTTGCGAAGCCATGAGGCGCCTCGGATCACGCGCGAGCCAGACGGTGACCGTCAGCCCCTGCCCGCTCTGCTGACCCGGGTGAAGATCGACGACCTGCTCGACGTCGAGCCCGGCCTTGCGCAGCCAGTCGGACATCGCCTGGTGCGAAAAGCCGAGACGCACATGCGCATGCTCGTCGCGGAGATATTCGAGCGTATGCGGCGCAAGGTCGATGACCACGAGCCGGCCGCCCGGCCGCAGCATGCGCGCCGCTTCGGCGATGGCAATCTCCGGCTGGTCGAAGAAATGCAGCACCTGATGGATCGTCACCAGGTCGAAATCCTGTCCCTCGAACGGCAGGTTCAGAATATCGGCGTGGCGCACGGTGGCCTTGGTGATGCGGGACTTGTCGAGATTGGCGCGCGCCACGCTCAGCATGTCGCGGCTGGCGTCGACACCGATCGCCCGGCGGTAGAGCCCGGCCAGGAGTTCGAGAATGCGGCCGGTGCCGGTGCCGAGATCGAGCAGCGAATCGATCGGCTGGCTGCCGAGCAGCCGGATGACGGCGGCATCGACTTCCTCGTCGGCCGCATGCAGGCGGCGAAGCTCGTCCCATTCCGCCGCGTTGCGGCTGAAATAGGCCTGTGCCCGCTCGGCCCGCTGGCGTTTGACCGCCGACAGCCGCTCGCCGTCACGAAGGACGGTCGGATCGTTTTCGGAGACATGCTTCAGCAAGGTCCGCACGAGCATTGCCGCCTTGCCGTCCTGCTTGAGGCGGAAATAGGCCCAGGCGCCTTCCTGATAGCGCTCAATCAGTTCGGCCTCGCCAAGCAGCTTCAGGTGGCGGGAGATACGCGGCTGGGACTGGCCGAGAATTTCGGTCAGATCGGTGACCGTCAGATCGCCGGCGTCGAGAAGCGCCAGAAGCCGCAGACGTGTCGGCTCGCCGGCCGCCTTCAAGACGTCCACCAACCCATCCAGTCCCAGCTTCAAAGGTTCGCTCATCATCGGCCCAATCAAGATATAAAGATATCTTTATGTGATTTGAAAAGCGGTGGCAAGCGGCAATTCGCACTCTCCGCGAAATTGCCTGCTCAAATTGCGACAGGGCCGGACATGAAAAAGCCCCGGTCGAACCGGGGCTTTCGCAATCGAAAAGTGGGACGATCAGCGCGTCAGACGCTTATGCGCCTGGCTGCCCGGGTTGAGGGCATCGGGGCCGAGGCGGCGGACCTTGTCCTGTTCATAATCCTCGAAGTTGCCTTCGAACCATTCGACATGGCCTTCGCCTTCGAAAGCCAGAATGTGCGTCGCCAGACGGTCGAGGAACATGCGGTCGTGGCTGATGATGATGGCGCAGCCGGCGAAGTTCTCCAGCGCGTTTTCCAGCGCGCCCAGCGTTTCCGTGTCGAGGTCGTTGGTCGGTTCGTCGAGCAGCAGAACATTGCCGCCGGCCTTCAGCATCTTGGCGAGGTGAACGCGGTTGCGCTGGCCGCCGGAGAGATTGCCGACCTTCTGCTGCTGATCGCCGCCCTTGAAGTTGAAGGCGCCGCAATAGGCACGGGAGTTCATGTCGAACTTGCCGAGCTTGATGATTTCGGCGCCGCCGGAGATTTCCTCCCAGACCGTCTTGTCGCCGGCAAGCGCGTCACGGCTCTGGTCGACATAACCGAGATGCACGGTCTCGCCGATGCGGATCGAACCGCTGTCCGGCTTTTCCTGGCCGGTGATCATCTTGAACAGCGTCGTCTTGCCGGCGCCGTTCGGGCCGATAATGCCGACGATGCCGCCGGGCGGCAGCTTGATCGACAGGTCGTTGATCAGCGTGCGGCCCTCGAAGCCCTTGGTGATGCCTTCCATCTCGATCACCACCTGGCCGAGGCGCTCGCTGACCGGGATGATGATCTGCGCGTCGCCGGGACGCTGCTTCTCGGCGGCATCCACCAACTGCTCGTATGACTTGATACGCGCCTTGGACTTGGCCTGGCGGGCCTTCGGGCTGGAGGCGATCCATTCCTGTTCGCGGCTGATGGCCTTCTGGCGCGAGGCCTCTTCGCGGTTTTCCTGCAGCATCCGCTTGGCTTTCGCCTGCAGGTAGGCCGAGTAATTGCCTTCGTAGGGAATGCCGCGGCCGCGGTCGAGTTCGAGGATCCAGCCGGTGACGTTGTCGAGGAAGTAGCGATCGTGGGTGATCATCATCACGGCGCCGGGATAGTCGCGCAGATGCTTTTCGAGCCAGGCGATGGTTTCGGCGTCGAGATGGTTGGTCGGTTCGTCGAGCAACAGCAGATCCGGCTGCGAAAGCAGCAGGCGGCAGAGCGCGATACGGCGGCGTTCACCACCGGACAGGCTGGTGACATCGGCGTCGCGCGGCGGGCAGCGCAGGGCTTCCATCGCCATCTCGACCTGGCTTTCCAGATCCCAGAGGTTCTGGCTGTCGATGATGTCCTGCAGCTTGGCGCCCTCTTCCGCGGTCTCGTCGGAATAGTTCATCATCAATTCGTTGTAGCGATCGAGGATCGCCGTCTTCGAGGCAACGCCTTCCATGACGTTTTCGAACACCGTCTTGTTCGGGTCGAGACGCGGTTCCTGCTCGAGATAGCCGACCGTGGCACCCTCGGCCAGCCAGGCTTCGCCGGTATACTCCTTGTCCTGGCCGGCAATGATGCGCAGCACAGTGGATTTACCGGCGCCGTTCGGCCCGAGGATGCCGATCTTGGCATCCGGGTAGAAGGAAAGGTGGATGTTCTCCAGGATCTTCTTGTTGCCATAGGCCTTGTTGAGGCCGGACATATGATAGATGAATTGACGTGCCATGCTGCGCTGCTCCGGGCGGGAAACTTCGTTTCGTGCCGCTATGTAGGCGAAACAGCGCCTGTGGGCAACGCCGAAACCCGGTTTAGGCAGGATTCCGGTCAGAAGCCCGCCGCATCGACGACACCTTCATCGCAGCCGAAAGAGGTTTTTCCCGCCCCCTGGATCAGATCGCCAAGGCCACCGCTTTTTGCCGCCGCCGTTCCCGCATCCTGAGACAGGCCGATCGTCAGCTCGCTGATCATCCTGACATTGCCGGCCCGCCGGCAGCTCATCTTGACGCGATCGCCCGCCCCCGGCCCGAAGCTCTTGTCGAAAGCCGCCTTGATCGCATCGGACTTGACCGTCTTGCCGATATTGGCAGCGAAGAGGTCGCGCACGGCCGATGCATTGAGCGCACTGACGAGATGGACGCTGACGCCGAAATAATCTTCCGCGCTCATTTTCGTGCAGGTGCCATGCTTTGTCCATTCGTGCCGTTCCAGGCCGGACTGCGTGCCGGGCATCGCCTTGGCCAGCGCCGCCTGCGTCTCGGCCGAAAGCGTGACCGCCGGCAATGTAGCCCATTTGCCGTCCTTGTCGGCAGCCTTCTGGTCGTCGCTGACGCCGCAATAATCTTGCCGCATCGGCCAGAGGCCGTGCAGCGAGAAATTCGTTGCGTCGTGGCGCTCGCCGGTCTGGCTTGCGCATTCGGCCTTCTTCTGGTTCGTCTGACAGAAGGCGGGCTGCCAGCTCGCCGCAAGAATGAAACGGGTGCGCCCCGTGGCCTCCTGCGCCATGGCGGCGCCGGCAACGGCCATCGATACGGCGAACGTCAAGGTACGCAACTGCATGCTGCTCATTTCAACCCCCATAGAAGAACAATGCAGGAACAGATAAGCACAAAGAGTAAACGGCAGCAACCCTGAATCGCAATATTCCTTTAATTTGTTATCGACTGCATTCAGCGCCTTAAAGTCACCCAACCGACACTTTGTCACTTTGAGTTGAAGCATAATCGCTCAAATCGATTTCGCTTTAGGAAATTATGCGCTAGCGATCTGTTCTGCGGCGGCAGGGAGGATCCGAATGTTTTCTGAAACGCAATGGCTCTCCGTGCCGGGAGCATCGCTGGCCTATCACCATGCCGAAGCCACCGGCCCCGCATGCGGCATTCTGTTGATATCGCACGGTCTGGCGGAGCACTCGAAGCGGTATCGCCGCTTTGCCGAGGCGATGGCGGCGCGCGGCTATCACATCTATGCCCATGATCACCGCGGCCATGGCGAGACGACGGCGCCCGACGCTCCGATCGGCCGCTTCGCGCGGCGGGACGGCGTCGAACGGGTGATCGGCGACATCATCGCCATGCGCGCGCATGCGGCCTCGCGCCATCCCGGCCTGAAGGTGATCCTCTTCGGCCATTCGATGGGTGGCCTCATCGCGCTCAATGCCGCCGTCGCCGCTCCGGCCGAGTTCGACGCGGTCGCCGTCTGGAACTCCAATTTCGCCGTCGGTCTTGCCGGTCGCGCCGCCCAGGCGATCCTCATCGGCGAAAGGATGCTGAAAGGTTCGGACGTGCCGAGCGGCCTCCTGCCGAAACTCACCTTCGCCGCCTGGGGCCGGTCCATTGCCAACCGCCGCACGGAATTCGACTGGCTTTCGCATATTCCCGACGAAGTCGACAAATATGTCGCCGACCCTCTTTGCGGCTTCGACGCCTCGGTTTCGCTCTGGCTCGATGTCTTCGAACTAACCTTCCGCGCACCGCAAAAGATCCATCTCGACCGGCTGCGGCGCGACCTGCCGATCCATCTGGTCGGCGGCGCAGAAGATCCGGCGACCGAGCGTGGAAAAGCCGTGCTCTGGCTGTCAAACCATTTGAAAAGCCAAGGCTTCTCCCGTATCAGCACTGAGATATATCAGGACACGCGGCACGAAACGCTGAATGAGATTGGCGCAGATGCAGCCATTACCGCCTTCGCGGACTGGTGTGACGGCGCGGTCGGCAAAAGCCGGAACGGCCAAAATCCCGGATAACGAGAATTCCACCATGAGCAGCACCTCCGCCCGGTCCGTTTCGTCCCCCTCCGACGTGACGATGGGGCTTGCGCTGATGTTTCTTTCGGTGATGTTTTCGCCGCTCATCGACATCTTCGCCAAACTTGCCGTCGTCACCATCCCCTCCGCCGAGATCACCGCCGGCCGCTTCGCGGTGCAGGCGCTCTGCATGCTGCCGATCGTCATCTGGCGGCGCAGCTTTGCCGATTTCTCCTGGCGCCAGAGCCAGTTCCATGCCATCCGCGGCGCGATCATCACCATCTCGATGATTTCCTTCGTCACTACGCTGAAATACATGGCGGTCGCCGATGCGATCGCGATCTTCTTCGTCGAGCCGATCATGGTGACGATCCTCGGCGGCATTTTCCTGAAGGAGACGATCGGCTGGCGGCGCTACACCGCCTGCGGCGTCGGCTTCTTCGGAGCGATGCTGATCATCCAGCCGAGTTTCAACGAAGTCGGCTACATCGCGCTCCTGCCCATCCTCAGCGCTCTCTGCATCGCCATTTTCGTGCTGATGACCCGCGTTCTGTCGCACAAGGAAGATCCCTGGGCGATGCAGTTCCAGATGGGCATCTGGGGCCTCATCTTCTGCACCCTTCTGCTTCTTGCCGGCGATGGCAGCGGCTCCGATATCTTCGATCCCGTCATGCCGGCAGGCAGCGCCTGGTTCTATGTCGCCGGCGTCGGCGCCATGGCCGCGATAGCGGGCATCTTCGGCGTCTACGCCTATCGCGCCGCACCGGCTTCGACGCTGGCGCCGCTGCAATATTTCGAGATCGTCTCGGCCACGATCTTCGCCTGGCTTGTTTTCGGCGACTTTCCGGATGCGATCAAATGGCTCGGCATCATGATCATCATCGCCTCCGGCATCTACATCCTTTGGCGCGAGCGCCGCTTTGCTTCCAAACCCGTATCCGATACATCTGAGGTGACGCTGGCGCCGTAGATTGCCCGGGAGGACCATGACCGAGAGCCTGACGAAAAAACCGCCGCTTGCCGGCATCCGGGTGATCGAGCTCGCCCGCGTGCTGGCCGGCCCCTGGGCGGGACAAATGCTCGCCGATCTCGGCGCCGATGTCATCAAGGTCGAAAATCCCGACGGCGGCGACGATACGCGCCAATGGGGCCCGCCCTTCGTCGAAGGTGCCGACGGCGAAAATCTCTCGGCCGCCTATTACCACGCCGCCAATCGGGGCAAACGCTCCATCGCCGCCGACCTGAAAAGTCCCGAGGGCCAGGATCTCGTCCGCCGCCTGGCGTCCACTGCCGACGTGGTGATCGAGAACTTCAAGCTCGGCGGCCTCGTCAAATACGGGCTCGATTACGACAGCCTGCGCAGACTGAACCCGAAGCTCGTCTACTGCTCGATCACCGGCTTCGGCCAGACCGGCCCCTATGCCAGCCTCGCCGGCTACGATTACATCGTTCAGGGCATGTCCGGCTTCATGTCGATCACCGGCGAGCCGGACGGCCAGCCGATGAAGGCGGGTGTGGCGATCGCCGATATCTTCACCGGCATCTATGCCGTCTCGGCAATCGAGGCGGCCCTGATCCATGCCCTGAAGACCGGCGAAGGCCAACTCGTCGACATGGCGCTGCTCGATGTGCAATCGGCCGTGCTCGCCAATCAGAACATGAACTACCTCGTCTCCGGCGCTGCACCGACCCGGCTCGGCAACGCCCATCCGAATATCTCGCCCTATGAGGTCGTGCCGGCGGCCGATGGCTACCTCATTCTTGCCGTCGGCAATGACGGCCAGTTCGCTCGCCTCTGCACCATCCTCGGCCTTGAGACGATCGCCGCCGACGACCGTTTCGCCACCAACAGGGCCCGGGTCGGCAATCGGGCCGAGCTGCGCCGGCTCGTTTCGACCGAGACGCTGAAATGGCAGAAAGCGGACCTGTTGAAGGCCTGCGAAGAGAACGGGGTGCCTGCCGGCGCGATCAATACGATCGAGGAGATGTTCGCCGATCCGCAGGTGCGCGCCCGCGGTCTGCGGATCGATCTTGCCGATGCCGCCGGCACGCTCATCCCCGGGGTCAGGACGCCGGTGGTGCTGTCCGAGACGCCGCTGCATTACGTCAGGCCGAGCCCGCGCCTCGACGAACACAGGCAAGAAATTCTGGCGGAGCTCGCCGAGCGCGAGAGGGAGGTATCGTCATGAAGAAGACCGGTGGGGAACTGATCGTCGAGGCGCTGAAGGCCAATGGCGTCAAACGCCTCTCCTGCGTACCCGGCGAGAGTTTCCTCGCCGTTCTCGATGCCCTGCGGGACAGCGATATCGATGTCCTCGTCTGCCGCCAGGAGGGCGGAGCGGCGATGATGGCGGATTGCTGGGGCAGGCTGACCGGTGAACCCGGCATCTGCATGGTCACCCGCGGCCCCGGCGCCACCAATGCCTCCGCCGGCCTGCATATATCAAGACAGGATTCGATCCCGATGATCCTCTTCATCGGTCAGGTGCAACGCGAAGCCCGCGAGCGCGAGGCCTTCCAGGAAGTCGAATTCCGCCGCGCCTTCACCGAATTCGCCAAATGGGTGGGTGAGATCGACGATGCCGCCCGCATTCCCGAGTTCGTCACCCGCGCCTTTGCGATCGCAACCTCCGGCCGCCCCGGCCCCGTCGTGTTGACGCTGCCGGAGGATATGCTGCGCGACGAAGTCGAGGCGCCCCGCCCCAAGCGTTACGTCAGCGTCGAGGCGCATCCCGGCCGCAGCCAGATCGACGATCTCTATGTCAGACTGCTGAAGGCCGAGCGGCCGATGGTGATCCTCGGCGGCACGCGCTGGGATGCCGATGCCGTCGCCGATTTTGCAGGCTTTGCCGAGCGTTTCCAGCTTCCCGTCGGCTGCTCCTTCCGCCGGCAGATGCTGTTCGATCATCTCCATCCCTGTTACGCCGGCGATGTCGGCATCGGCATCAATCCGGTCCTCGCCAAGGAAATCAAGGAAAGCGACCTGCTGATCCTTCTTGGCGGCCGCATGTCGGAAATGCCGTCCTCGTCCTATACGCTGATCGATATCCCCTACCCCCAGCAATCACTGGTGCACGTCTATCCCGATGCTTCCGAACTGGGACGCGTCTACCGCCCGGATCTCGCTATCTGCGCCGCTCCTGATGATTTCGTCGCCGCGCTCGCCGATCTCGAAGCGCCGGCCGAACCGCACTGGGCGGAGCGCACGCAGCGCATGCATCAGGCCTATCTTTCCTGGTCGAAGCCGCCGGCAACAGGTCCGGGCGCCGTTCACATGGGCCCGATCATGGAATGGCTGGAGGCCAATACCGCGGCGGATACGATCTTCACCAACGGCGCCGGCAACTATGCCACCTGGCTGCACCGCTTCCATCGTTTCCGCCGTTTCAACACCCAGGCCGCCCCGACCTCCGGCTCGATGGGTTATGGCCTGCCCGCCGCCGTCGCCGCCAAACGGCTCTTTCCCGAGCGCGAGGTCATCTGCTTTGCCGGCGACGGCTGTTTCCTGATGCACGGCCAGGAATTCGCCACCGCCATCCGCTACGGGCTGCCGATCATCGCGATCGTGGTCAACAACGGCATGTACGGCACCATCCGCATGCACCAGGAGCGCGAATATCCCGGCCGCGTCAGCAGCACCGATCTGACCAATCCCGATTTCGCCGCCCTTGCCCGCGCCTATGGCGGCCACGGCGAGACGGTGGAGCGGACGGAAGAATTCGCCGCAGCCTTCGAGCGGGCGCGCAACAGCGGCAAGCCGGCAATCATCGAAGTCAAACTCGATCCCGAGGCGATCACGCCGACCCGCACGCTCTCGGAAATCGCGCAAACAAAAAGCCGGTAAGCCCGTGACCGCCCCCATTTGGATTGGTCACGCACCTACCGGCTTTGATGCAATTCAGCAGTAACCTCAGTCGATCGCGGCGGTGACGATGAACTCGACCTTGTATTTCGGCGCAGCGAGCTTGGCTTCGCTGGTGGCACGGGCCGGCGGGTTGGCCGGATCGATCCAGGCTTCCCAGGCGGCGTTCATCTCGGCGAAATAAGCGATATCGGAGAGATAGACGATCGTCTGCAGGATCTTCGACTTGTTGCTGCCTGATGCAGCCAGCAGGCGGTCGACTTCGGCAAGCGAGGACTTGCACTGATCGGTGACGCTTTCGCCCTCGCCGACCTGGCCTGCGAGATAAACCGTGTTGCCGTGAATGACGGCGCCGCTCATGCGCGCGCCGACGTCGATACGCTTAATGCTCATCATAGTCTCCTGAGTGAATGGAAAAGTGACGGCGCTGCGGTGCAGCGCCGGAAAATCGGCAGCCGGACCGGGCCTAGCTGCGGATATGGTGGGTCTTCTGGTAGATCGCCGTCGAGCGGGCGCCGGAGCGGCAATAGCCGAGCATCGGCCGCGGGAATTCGTCGAGCGCATCGACCATGCCCTGCACCGCCTCCTCGGTCACGCCCATCGGCCCGACAGGCACATGGGTGATCTCGAGGCCGAGTTCCCGCGCGCGCGCCTCGATGACCGAGAACGAGGTCTGATCCGGGCTCTCATGGTCGGGGCGGTGGCAGACGATCGATTTGAACCCCAGCGCCTTGATCTCGTCGAGCTCCTCGAGCGTGATCTGGCCCGAAACCGAATATTCATCGTCGATCTGGCGAATATCCATCGTCCTGTCTCCTCATAAATCCTGGGCTGAAGGTCTACGACGGAGGCCGGCGAGCGTCAACAACACTTCACTCACAGGAAGGCAAAGGTCAGCACGTAGCTGCGGCTTTCGCCGGGCGCCAGCATATTGAATTCGCCGGCCGCCTCGAGCTCGTCACGCAACACCCAGCGATGCGAGACCGGTTCTATTCCGATAATGTGGGCCGGCGCCTTCTGGTTCCGCCAGACCTGCAGATAGGGCAGCGTATCGGCACGGAAGCGCACACTCAGTGTCCTGCCACCGATCGCGGCGATCGGCCCGAGGCGGACCTCCGCCAGGCCCGCCTCCGTCGCCGGCGCCGGCACGCAGAAGATACCGCCCGGCTCCTCGCCGAATGCCCAGGGGAAACCGCCATTCTCCAGCATCCGCCCTTCGAGCCGCGTGCCCGCGTCGAGCCATTTGCCGCCGGTGTTGATGTGATACATCAGGAAGGTCGGCACTGTCCGGTCGCTGGTATTGATGACCCGGTCCTCGAGCCGCACTTCGCCGGTCGCCCCGTCGATCCGCCAGAGCCGCTCGATGCGCTGCGGCAGTCCCTCGACGGTGACAATGTCGATATCGGCGCGGCATTCGGCATGACCGTTTTCGTATTTCGTCCACAGCACCTTGGCCGCATGGCCGGAGGCCGATCCGTGCAGCGGATAGACCTTGCCGTCGGCCCGGCCGGCAATCGGCTGGCGATGGCGGATATGATCCGGCCCGCAGGTGAAGAGGAAGCCTTCGAGCGAGTGATCGATTCGCGGATCGCCGTCATCGGGAATGGCCCGCTTCGGGGCGATGTCGACGCCTTCGACGATGCATCCGCCGATATCCAGCACCGATGTTTCATCGAGCATCAGACGCGGCCCGCTTGCGGCGGCAAATTCGATCATCTCGGGTCTCCTCAGGGATTTATCGGCCGCCGTAGGGTTAGGTTTCGCACTGCCATTCGTCAATCCGCGCCGTTTCCATCTTGTGTTTTTGCCGCAACCATGGATTTTGCGGAACTGACGCAGAGACGCAAACGTTTATGAGTAAAAGGAAATCTTAGTGATTTTCATATTTTGTTCAGCACGGTTTCATAAATTCCACACTAGCGTCAAAATTCGCGGGTGTGTGTCGGCCCAGTCACTGTTCGAGGTGTGAGACGTGAATCGCTTTTTGAAGTCGGCATTTTCGCTTGCGGCCGTGCTGGCAGCCTTTGCGGCTGCAGCACCGCAGGCAGGCGCGCAGCAGTTTCGTGACCGCCGGCAGAGCGACGTCGTCCTGGTCACGCCGACCGGCGAAATCCTCGACTATGTCCCGCGCGGCTATATCTACGCCCGCGACCGCAGCGGCAATCGCGTGCTGATCGACGACTACGGCAATGTCGTCGCCACCGAGATGCGCGCCCGCGGCTACTACCCGCCGCGGCCCGGCCCGAGCGACGTCTACGCCGACCAGAACGGCAACGATCCCTATTATGCCGACGACAATTCCTATGGCGATACGCGTTATTCCGAACGCGGCGCCGTCACCGGCGGCATTCCGCGCGACGCTGCGATCGAACGCCGACCGCTCGGCGAGGAGCCCTTTCCTGACGACAACAGCATCGGCAATCCGCAGTCGGGCGACGATTACGCCTCGATCGAGCCTGACCAGCAGATTCCGCCTGCCGACGCGCCCACGACCGCACCCGACGAACCCGTCATCACGCTGAAGAACAAGTCGAAGCCTGAAATCGTCGCGCTGCAGGTCTTCCTTGATCGCGCCGGCATCTCGCCGGGCGTCATCGACGGCCATATGGGCTCGAACGTCACCAAGTCGATCTATGCCTATGATCAAATGACCGGCTCGAAGCTCGACCCGAACAATACCGACGCCATCCTTGAAGAACTGCGCATGAACGGCGGTCTGCCGGTCGTCAGCTACACGATCACGCCGGCCGATGCCGCCGGCCCCTTCGTCGCGGCGATCCCGGAAGACTATTCGCATAAGGCGCTGCTGCCGTCGCTTGCCTTTACCTCGACCACCGAAATGTTGGCCGAGCGTTTCCACATGGACGAGGCCTTCCTCAAGGAGATGAACCCCGGCGCCGATTTCAGCGTCCCCGGCACGGTCATCAAGGTCGTCAATCCGGGCGAGCCGAAGAGCGGCGAGGTCGCCCGCATCATCGCCGACAAGGGCCGCAAGCAGGTCTTCGCCTATGACGGCGCCGGCAATCTCATTGCCGCCTATCCGGCATCGATCGGCTCCACCGACACGCCCTCCCCGTCGGGCACCGTGACGGTCGAGCGCGTCGCGTTCAATCCCGGCTATACCTATAATCCGAAGATCAATTTCCAGCAGGGTGCCAACGATAAGATCCTCAACATTCCGCCCGGCCCGAACGGCCCCGTCGGCACCGTCTGGATGGCGCTCTCCAAGCCGACCTACGGCATCCACGGCACGCCCGAGCCCTCCAAGATCGGCCGCACCCAGAGCCACGGCTGCATCCGCCTGACCAATTGGGACGCGACCGAACTCGCCAAGATGGTCAAGCCGGGCGTGACGGTGGAATTCGTCGATTGATCTCTATTGCTGCAATGTGAAAAGGCCGCCGGATCGCTCCGGCGGCCTTTTTCGTTTCATCGCAGGGGATAAAGCATGTCGCGCAAAAGTGTGCAGCGGTTTTGCGTCAACGACATGCGTAAACAAAGAACTAAAGCGCAAGGAGCGAATCTGAAAGATCGCGACGCGCTTTAGTCAGGCGGCCGTCGCCATGCGGGCCGAGGCCGGCAGCCGGACCGGCAGTTTGCGCATCATTTCCTCGGCAAAACAGGTTGCGTTCTCACGCGCCTTGTCGAGATTGCTGACGCGCGTGGGGTCGATCGTGTGCAGCGTGCCGCCACAGTCGAAGATGTCGCGGAAGGCCGAACGTTCGATGATCGCGGTGTCGAGCACCGGCACGTGGCGCTCGCTGAGCAGCGACTTGACGAGCTGCAGCGCCCGGGTCGTCACCATCGAATTGACGCGGGTCAGCACCACCGAATGGCCGATCTTGATGCCTGCCTTCTCGTCCAGATATTGGAGCAGTTCAAGCACCTGCGCGCCACCGCGCGCATCCATCGCACAGCCCTGGATCGGGATCAGCACGTGGTCGGAAAGGCCGACGGCGGTGGCGAGCAGCGGATTGCGCGCACCCGGCAGATCGACGATGAAATAATCGGTATTGTGCTTGTTCTCGCTGATATGCTGCGGCAGCGAGGCGGTGGTCACGAAATCGATCACCGAAACATTCGGCACATGACCCGAGATTTCGTGCCAACGCGAGATCCAGTGCTGCGGGTCGGCGTCGAGAATGGTGACGCGGAAACCCTTGCGGGCAAGCTCGGTCGCGAGCAGCAGAACAGCGGTCGTCTTGCCGGCGCCGCCCTTGGTGTTTGCGAATGTGATGACAGGCATGTTCGGTCCTCGGAAGGAAATGGTGCGAGCCGGAATTGCTCTTTTACGCACCATCGGAGCATCGTGCGGTTAATCCATCCTTTCTAATCATGGTTAACAAATTCCAAACACGCGCGGCGAAATTGCAGCCGGTATTTTTCACATCCCTAAAATTCAGGATCTCCCCAAAACTGAAAAAGCCCGGAAGGCCAAGGCTCTCCGGGCTAATCTGCGGGATAGCTACTCTGATCTCAGAAGCAGTCCCTAAACAGCGCCTTGGTATTTTCGAGCGTCATGGCAACCGGGTTGCCGCCCGCGCTCGGATCCTCGATCGCCATGGCCGACAATTCGTCGATGCGGTCGGGGGCGATTCCCATCGCCGTCAGCGTCTCCGGCACGCCGAGTTCGGCGCGAAGCTTCAGCACATAATCGTAGAAGCCGTCGAAACCGCCCGAAACACCGAGATAGGCGGCGGCGCGGCCGATCTTCTCCTCGATCGCCTTGCGATTGAAGCGCAGCACCGCCGGCATGACAACCGCATTGGTCATGCCGTGATGGGTGTTGTAGACGGCGCCGATCGGGTGTGACAGCGCATGGATGGCGCCGAGCCCCTTCTGGAAGGCGACCGCGCCCATGGCGGCAGCCGCCATCATGTTGGCGCGGGCTTCGAGATCGGTGCCTTCTCTATAGGCGCGCGGCAGGAATTCCTTGACGAGCCGCATGCCTTCGAGCGCGATGCCGGCCGACATCGGGTGATAGAAGGGCGAGGAATAGGCCTCCAGGCAATGGGCGAAGGCGTCCATGCCGGTGCCGGCCGTGATGATTTTCGGCATGCCGACCGTCAGTTCCGGATCGGAGATGACGACTCCAGGCAGGAACTTCGGATGGAAGATAATCTTCTTCACATGCGTTTCGGAATTGGTGATGACGCTGGCGCGGCCGACTTCCGAACCGGTGCCGGCCGTCGTCGGCACCGCGACGATCGGCGCAATGCCCTCGAGGCTCGCACGCGTCCACCAGTCGCCGATATCCTCGAAATCCCAGACCGGCCGGGTCTGGCCGACCATGAAGGCGACGCACTTGCCGAGGTCGAGACCCGAGCCGCCGCCGAAGGCGACGACGCCGTCATGGCCGCCATCCTTGAAGGCTTTGATGCCGGCTTCGAGGTTTTTCTCGTTCGGATTCGGGTCGACCTCGGCGAAGATCGCCCGGCCGAGGCCCGCATCTTCGAGGATATCGAGCGCGTTCTTGGTGATCGCCATCGAGGCAAGGCCGCGGTCGGTGATGAGCAGCGGCTTCTTCATGCCGAGGCTCTTGCAGGCGTCGGCCAGTTCGCTGATGCGGCCCCGGCCGAGCTTAACGGACGTGGGATAGCTCCAGTTTGCGGTGATGTTGCTGCTCATGCTGTGACCTTCTTGAGATGATAGGATTTCGGACGGGTCAGATTCTGGAAGCCGATGATCGACAGCGAGCCGCCGCGGCCGGTTTCCTTGACGCCGGTCCAGCAAAGCGCCGGATCGAGGTAGTCCGCGCGGTTCATGAAAACGGTGCCGGTTTCGATCTCGCGGCCGAGACGCCCTGCCCGCTCGGCATCTTTGGTCCAGAGCGAAGCCGTCAGCCCGTATTGGCTGTCGTTCATCAGGGCGAGTGCCTCCTCGTCGCTCTTCACCTTCATGATGCCGACCGCCGGGCCGAAAGTCTCCTCGCGCATGAAGGCCATGGAATGATCGACATCGACGAGGACCTGCGGTGCGAGATAGGCGCCGCCGTCATCCCTCGGGAAGAGCTTCGGATCGACCAGCGCCTTCGCGCCCTTGGAAACCGCATCGGCGATCTGCTCGCGCACCACCTTGGCGAAGCGCTTGTTCGCCATCGGCCCGAGCGACGTTTCGGGATCGAGCGGGTTGCCGAGCTTGTAGTTCGACACCCAGGCGACCGATTTTTCGACGAAGGCATCGTAGAGGGATTCGTGCACATAGATGCGTTCGATGCCGCAGCAGCACTGGCCGGAATTGTAGGTGGCGCCGTCCATCAGCGTATCGACGGCCGCCTCGAGATCGGCGTCCTCCATGACGTAACCCGGATCCTTGCCGCCGAGTTCGAGGCCAAGCCCGGTGAACGTGCCGGCAGCCGCCCGCTCCATCGACCGCCCGCCTTCAACCGATCCGGTGAAGTTGACGAAATTGAAACTGCCGGCGGCAATCAGCGCCGAGGTCGTCTCGTGATCGAGGAAGACGTTCTGGAACACATCCTCCGGAACGCCGGCCTCGGTAAAGGCCTGCACCAGCCGCTCGCCGACCAGCAGCGTCTGCGAGGCATGTTTCAGCACCACCGTATTGCCGGCCATCAGCGCCGGCGCGATCGTATTGATCGCCGTCATATAGGGATAATTCCACGGCGCGACGACGAAGACGACGCCATGCGCCTCGCGCTCGATGCGGCGCTCGAACCGCTCGCTTTCCTCGACGACAACGGGCGCCAACGCATCGGCCGCAATCGAGGCGACATAGTTGGAGCGCTCGTTGAAGCCCTTATATTCACCGCCATACTTGATCGGCCGGCCCATCTGCCAGGCAAGCTCCGGCACGACGGTGTCGGACATCTCGTTCAGCCGCGCGGCGCCCTTCAGCACCAGCTGCACACGCTCTTCGAGCGGCCGTTTCGCCCAGGCCTTCTGCGCCTTGCGGGCGCGCAAGACAGCTTCCTTGGCGGCATCGAGAGAAAGTGCTGCGCGCTCGGCATAGACCGACCCGTCAATCGGTGAAATGCATTGGATCATTGCCATGATCGATTTCCGTCCTCGTATTGATCAAAAATTCCGTCGAGGGCATAAGCCCCTCATCCGCCTGCCGGCACCTTCTCCCCGTAAACGGGGCGAAGGGGGATAGCCGCAACCTCTCCGTCCCATCTACGTCTCGTATGGCACGTCCCCTCTCCCCGTTTTACGGGGAGAGGGTTAGGGTGAGGGGCCGCAACCAGCAATCCCGTACTAGGCTCTTTCGAACCCGCGCGCCACTTCCCAATCGGTGATACGCCGGTCGTATTCTTCCTGCTCCCATTCGGCAGCGCGAGTGTAATGGTCGATCACCTCGTCGCCGAAGGCTTTGCGCAGCATTGCCGATTCCGTCATTGCGGTCGTCGCCGCGCGCAGCGTGCGCGGAATTTCGCGGATATCCTTGCCGCCATAGGCGTCGCCGACGAAGGGAGCTTCCAGCTCCATCTTGTTCTCGATCCCGTCGATGCCGGCGGCAAGCAGCGCGGCGAAGGCGAGGTAGGGATTGAGATCGGAGCCGCCGACGCGGCATTCGATGCGGATGCCCTTGGTTTCCTCGCCGCAGAGGCGGTAGCCGGCAGTGCGGTTGTCCTTGCTCCAGATCGCCTTGGTCGGCGCAAAGGTGCCGGCCATGAAGCGCTTGTAGGAGTTGATGTAGGGCGCCAGGAAATAGGTGATCTCGCTGGCATGGGCGAGAAGCCCGGCAACATAATTATGCATCAGCGGCGACATGCCGTATTTGCCGGTATGGTCGAAGAACAGCGGCTTTTCCTCCAGGCTCCAGAGCGACTGGTGGATATGCGAGGAACTGCCGGCGGCGTTGTAATTCCACTTGGCAAGGAAGGTGATGGCCTTGCCTTTCGACCAGGCGATCTCCTTGCAACCATTCTTGATGATCGCATGCCGGTCGGCCATGGCGAGCGCATCGGCATAGCGCACGTTGATCTCTTCCTGGCCGGCGGAAGCCTCGCCCTTGGAGTTTTCGACCGGAATGCCGGCGCCCTGCAGGCCGGTGCGGATCGCCCGCATCACCTCTTCCTCCTTGGTGGTCTGGAAGATGTGGTAGTCCTCGTTATAGGCGCTGGCGAGCTTGAGGTTGCGGTAGCCCGCCGTATGCGCCGCCTCGTAGCTCTGGTCGAACAGGAAGAATTCGAGCTCGGAGGCCATGTAGGCCTTCATGCCCATATCTTCGAGGCGCTTCACCTGCTTCTTCAGGATCGCCCGCGGCGAATGGGCGACCTCCTCATGGGTGTGATGATCGAGTACGTCGCAGAGCACCAGCGCCGTGCCGTCAAGCCAGGGAATGCGGCGCAAGGTCGAAAGATCCGGCTTCATCGTATAGTCGCCGTAGCCCTTTTCCCAGCTCGTCGCCTTGTAGCCGGAGACGGTCTCCATCTCCATGTCGGTGGCGATCAGATAGTTGCAGCTGTGCGTTTCCTTCCAGGCG
The DNA here is from genome assembly GCF_002531805.1 of Rhizobium sp. M1. Lineage (NCBI taxonomy): Bacteria > Pseudomonadati > Pseudomonadota > Alphaproteobacteria > Hyphomicrobiales > Rhizobiaceae > Rhizobium > Rhizobium sp. M1. The sequence goes on from NZ_NWSW01000011.1 coordinate 123,257, forward strand.
CTCTCGACGAAATATTCCGCCTGGAACCGCTTGCCCATCAGCCGGCCCTGCATGTCCACCTGGCAGGCCAGAACCGTATCGATGCGCCCTTCGGCGACATCCTTCCTGAGATCGTCGATTGTGTAGCTGCTGCTCATGATTGATCCGCCTGAATTGGAATTGAGAAAATCGGGGCAACGAAATCGCATGCGCTCGGCCGGATGGCGGGCCTGATGCCTTTTCGTTGAACCGGTGGCGGGGCCGCAGGAGCGGCCCCGCCATTCGAGAGGGAAGTGTCGACGCCTAGTTTTCGCCGCTTTCGCCGACAGCCGCTTCGGCAGCCGCGATCTCGGCTTGGCGCTTTGCCACTTCAGCACCGATCGGCGGACCCTTGAAACGACGGCTTTCGAAGCCGAACCAGACGATCGCCGTGACCACGAGGAAACCGACGGTGATGTAGAGTGCCCACCCGTTCGGCGGCTGGATGCCGAGAACGAAGATCAGGATCATCGCGATGACGCTGAGCACTGCGAAGAGCTTGAACATGCCTTCGCCGAGATTCCACGGCCCCATCTTGTCCCACTTCGCTGTCCCCCAGGCGAACAGACCGAGCGTGATCGGGATCGCGAAGGAGAAGAACAGGAAGATGACTGTGCACGAGACGACGATAGTATAGACCGGCGTATCACCGATCGACACCAGCGACGAACCCCAGACGAATAGGACCGACAAGATCGAACCGGTCCAGATCGCAGCGACCGGCGTGCGGTACTGGGGGCTGACTTTCGACAGCGCCTTCGACGCCGGCAGGCCGCCGTCACGCGAGAAGGCGAAGATCATGCGGGAGACCGAAGTGACGGTCGCAAGGCCGCACAGCCACTGGCTGATGAAGATCGCGAGATAGAGGATGTCCTTGACGACAGGATTGACCTGGCTGTCCATCGCCCAGAAGAACACGTTCCAGCCCTGTTTTGCCGCGTCGTCCATGTTCGGCAGCATGAGGACGAAGGCGCACAGCATGATATAGCCGAACAGCGCCGACCACAGCACCGACGAAACCATGCCGCGCGGAACCGATTCTGCGGCTTTGACCGTCTCTTCCGAGGTATGGGCCGAGGCGTCATAACCGGTGATGGTGTAGATCGGCAGCAGCAGTCCGAGGAGGAAGACCCAGGCGCCCGAGGTGGAGGGCCAGACGTTGCCGCCGACTTCACCGGAATAGTTGGCGAAGGTAAAAAGGCGGCCGATCTCGTAGGAGGGCGCCGCGATGAGGCAGACGGCCGCCAGAGCGATCGACGTCGCGAAGATGAGATAACCGGAGAAGTCGGTCAGCTTCGCGGTCAGTCCGATGCCCATATGGTTCACGAGCGCCTGCGCGCCGGTGATGATCACGAGGAAGAGGATACGCACCGTCGTCGAGTCAGTCAGCCCGAGATAGCTGGTGCCGAACGCGCCCATGAAGAAATAATAGGTGCCGACATTGATGGCGCCGAGCACGGTGACGAGACCGAGCAGGTTGAACCAGGCGGTCAGCCAGCCGGTGAAGCGGTTGCCGAGGATCGATCCCCAGTGGTAGAGGCCGCCGGCCGTCGGATAGGCCGAGCTGATCTGCGCCATGGCGATGGCGAAGACGAGCGAGATGAAGCATCCCACAGGCCAGCCGATGCCGATCGCCGCACCGCCGGCACCGGAGGTCGCCTGCGCCAGCGAGTTGATGCCGCCGGAGAGAATGCAGATGATGGAAAATGAGACGGCGAAATTCGAGAATGAGCTCATTCGTCGTTCGAGTTCCTGGGCATAGCCCATGGAATGCAGGATGTGCACATCCTGCTTCTTGTCCAGATCGGTATAGTCCGACATGACTTCCCCCTGTTCACGACCGGCCGCGGGATTGCGGGCCGGTTCAGTGCCAATTGCCCGCGGCATTTGCGCCGTGCGGACGTCCGCAGTTAAACTGCTCCCTCAGGTCTTCTTTTTTTATCAGGCGTCCAGACTTTGCTGGAGCAGCCCCTTTAGATAGTCGGCCATGACCCCTTGGCCGACATCGTCTGAAATGAGGTCGTTGCGGACCTCGATCATTACATTGCGCAAGCCGTTCGAAAGCCCGTGCAGGATCAGCGTGTGGGTCACGCCGTCCTCGGGTCCGTAAGGCTGATTGCGTTCCGTCCTGTAGAGCGGTGCCTCGGCGGCGGCGTCCAGCATGCGGTCGGCAAGCCGGCTGTCCTCATCGTGCAATATGCCGAGCTCGACCGCGCGTTCGCGGCCGTGATAAATCGGTGTGAAGCTGTGGATCGTCACGATGACGCTGTCCTGCCCCCTCGCCCGGCGATCGCGGATCAGCCCGCGAACGGCGTCGTGAAAAGGCACGTAGAGCGCGTCGGTACGCGCAAGCCGTTCCTCGGCGGTCAGATCCTTGTTGCCGGGAATGGCATAGATCTCGCTTTTCTCAGGCATGGCGCCGGGCGAGCTCGGCGGCCGGTTGCAATCGTAGATGAGCCGGGAGAAACGCTGGTAGACGAGCGTCGCATCGAGCCCCTGCGATATGCCGCGGGCGACCGAAAGCGCCCCCGGATCCCAGGCAATATGGCTCGCGAGCGCTTCGCCTGGCAGGCCAAGATCGCCGAATTGGACGGGAAGCGTGTTCGAAGCATGCTCACAGACGAGAAGCACCGGGCTCCGGCCGCCGGCGCGTTCGATCCCGACGCAATCGCCGTCGGCTTCACTGAGGATTTTCGGCCGGGCCAGCACCAAAGGCGCCACTCCTTAACAAATTCCTTATTAGAAAAGAATTCTTCAGGTTCTGACGAGTGTCAAGCATTCTCTGAAAATTTCTTTTCATGACAGCAGTTGACATGGATTGTGACAGCGTTGTTAACTTCGATTGGGAAAATGGCGCCAGACCATCCCGGGGAGCAATCAGGTGACAGTTGCGTCGAAGACGGTTTCGGACGTCATACACTCGCATTTCGGGCTGTTGACGCGTGCTGAAAAGCAACTGGCCGAAAGCCTTCTCGACAATTATCCGGTTTCCGGCCTCGGCAGCATCACCACAATCGCCGAGAATGCGGGGGTCTCGACGCCGACCGTGGTGCGCATGGTGCAGAAGCTCGGCTTCAAGGGCTATCCGGACTTTCAGGCGCATTTGCATCTGGAGGTCGAGGCGACCATCTCCAACCCGATCGCCAAGCACGATCGCTGGGCGCAGAACGCGCCGGGCACCCATATTCTCAACCGTTTTGCCGATGCGATCATGGGCAATCTGCGCCAGACGCTGACCGATCTCGACACCGCGACCTTCGACAGCGTTGCTTCGCTGCTTTCCAATCGCAAGCGCGGCCTCTATTTCGTCGGCGGCCGCATCACCGGCGCGCTTGCCGAATATTTCTTCACCCATATGCAGGTGATCCGGCCGGCGACGACGCTGCTGTCAGCGAATTCCAGCAGCTGGCCGCAATATGTCCTCAACATGAATGCCGGCGACATTCTGATCATCTTCGACATCCGCCGCTACGAGCAGGAGATGGTGAGCCTCGCCACCGCCGCCCGAAAGCGCGGCGCCGAAATCGTCGTCTTCACCGATCAATGGGGTTCACCCGCCGCCAAACTCGCCCGCCACGCCTTCCGCGTCCGGATCGAAGCGCCGTCGGCCTGGGATTCCTCCGTCGTCACTCTTTTCATCGTCGAGGCGCTGATCGAGGCCGTTCAGAACTCCACCTGGGATGAGACGAAGGAACGCATGAAGACACTGGAGGGCTTGTTCGAGCAGAGCAAACTCTTCCGCAAACCGGGTTAGGAGGACAAGACCAAAGGGAGGAAAAACAATGGCGGATTTTTGCGGAAACAGACCGCGCTGTCGCAAATGAAACATCTGTCACAAGCGCCTGCTATTCATGCAAAACTACCGTCATGCAGCCGTCACACAAGCTTCATGTAAGCTCATTAACAGCATCGCCAGACACTGAAAACCCGAAGGAGAACAACAGTGATCTCTAACATTTCTCGACTTCTGTCGCTTTCTACTGCGATGATCGTGGCTTCGACCGCGATTGCCGCTGCAGAACCGAGCGCAGAACTTATCGCTGCCGCCAAGAAGGAAGGCACGCTGACCACGATCGCTCTCCCGCACGACTGGTGCGGCTACGGCGACGTCATTGCCGGCTTCAAGGCCAAGTATGGCCTCGAAGTCAACGAGCTGAACCCGGATGCCGGCTCGGGCGACGAAATCGAAGCGATCAAGGCCAACAAGGGCAACACCGGCCCACAGGCCCCCGACGTCATCGACGTCGGCCTCTCCTTCGGCCCGTCCGCCAAGAAGGACGGCCTGATCCAGCCTTACAAGGTCTCCACCTGGGATTCGATCCCGGACAGCGCCAAGGATGCCGAAGGCTACTGGTACGGCGACTATTACGGCGTTCTCTCGTTCCTCGTGAACAAGGACCTCGTCAAGGAATCGCCGGCCGACTGGGCCGATCTGAAGAAGAGCGACTATGCAAACAGCGTCGCGCTGGCAGGTGACCCGCGCACCGCCAACCAGGCTGTCCAGGGCGTTTACGCCGCTGGTCTTTCCGCATCCGGCGGCGACGCCGCCAAGGCAGGCGAAGAAGGCCTGAAATTCTTCGCCGAACTGAACAAGAACGGCAATTTCGTGCCCGTCGTCGGCAAGGCTGCTCCCTTCGCGCAGGGCTCCACGCCGATCATCGTCGCCTGGGACTACAACGCAATGTCCTGGGGTGAAAGCCTGAAGGGCAACCCGCCGTTCGAAGTCGTCGTTCCGAAGACGGGCGTCGTCGCCGGGGTTTACGTCCAGGCGATTTCCGCCTTCGCTCCGCACCCGAACGCTGCCAAGCTCTGGATGGAATATCTCTATTCCGACGAAGGTCAGCTCGGCTGGCTGAAGGGCTATTGCCACCCGATCCGCTTCAACGATCTTGCCAAGAACAACAAGATCCCGAAGGAACTGCTCGACAAGCTGCCGCCGGCAGCAGCCTATGAAAAGGCTGTCTTCCCGACGCTCGAAGAGCAGGCCGCCGGCAAGGAAGCCATCACCAAGAACTGGGATAGCGTCGTCGGCGCCAACGTTAAGTAAACTCCGATCCGGCCTCCCCGCCCTTAAAGGCGGGGAGGTTTTCTCACTCCGATGCCCAGGATGAGCTTTTCATGAGTACCGTTTCCACGCCGATGGTGAGCAGCGCCCCCTTGATCAACAAAGACCGCGTGATCGACTGGCTGGGCATTGCGCCCTTCATCATTTTTTCTCTGCTGTTCCTGATCATCCCCACGCTCTATCTCGTGGCGGGCGCATTCCTGACGCCCGAAGGCGATTTCACGCTGAGGAATATCGGTGATCTCTTTACTCCATCGATCATGAGCGCCTACTGGATCAGTATCAAGGTCTCGGTGGCGTCCGCTCTCGGCGGCGCGCTGATCGGCTTCTTCCTCGCCTGGGCCGTCGTGCTCGGCGGCCTGCCCGCCTCGGTGCGCTCGACGCTGCTGACCTTTTCCGGCGTCGCCTCGAATTTCGCCGGCGTGCCGCTTGCCTTCGCCTTCCTGGCAACGCTCGGCCGCACCGGCCTCGTGACGGTCTTCCTCAGGGAATGGTTCGGCTTCAATCTCTACGGCACCGGCTTCAACCTGCTGTCCTTCTTCGGTCTCACCATCACCTATATGTATTTCCAGATCCCGCTGATGGTGCTGATCCTGACGCCGGCACTCGACGGCATGAAGAAGGAATGGCGCGAGGCCTCTGAGATCCTCGGCGCCACCAACCGGCAATACTGGACGATGGTTGCCCTGCCGATCCTCTGGCCGAGCCTGCTCGGCACCACGCTCCTGCTCTTCGCCAACGCCTTCGGCGCCATCGCCACCGCCTTCGCGCTGACCGGCAGCTCGCTGAACATCGTGCCGATCCTGCTCTACGCGCAGATCCGCGGCGACGTTCTGCACAACGCCAATCTTGGTTACGCCATCGCGCTCGGCATGATCGTCATCACAGGCGTCTCCAATGTCCTTTACCTCATGCTGCGCATGCGCGCCGAGCGGTGGCAGAAATGAAAACACAACGCCTTGGAGCCTGGATCGCCATCATTCTCGGCGCATCCTATTTCATCATTCCGCTGCTCGGCACGATCGAGTTTTCGCTGCGCATGCGCCGCGGCGAATACAGCCTCGACGCCTATCAGTCGGTCTTCTCGGACGCCCAGTTCCGCGAGACCTTCGGCTACTCCATGCTGATGGCGCTGCTGACCATAGTTTTCGGCATGCTGCTCGTCGTGCCGACGGCCTACTGGGTGCGGCTGCGCCTGCCGCAGATGCGCCCGGTCGTCGAATTCATCACGCTGCTGCCGCTGGTCATTCCGGCGATCGTCATCGTCTTCGGCTACCTCAGAATGTACAACTCGTCGTCCTACCTGCCCTTGACGGGTTCGACGACCGGCACCAACGCCCTGCTGGTCTTCTCCTATATCACTCTGTCGCTGCCCTACATGTACCGCGCCGTCGATACCGCCATGCGCGCCATCGACGTCCGCACGCTGACGGAGGCGGCCGAAAGCCTCGGTGCCCGCTGGACGACCATCATGTTCCGCTGCATCTTCCCTAATGTCATGAGCGGCGTGCTCTCCGGCGCCTTCATCACGCTCGCGATCGTCATGGGCGAGTTCACCTTCGCCGCCCTGCTCAACCGCCCGGCCTTCGGCCCCTACCTGCAGCTCGTCGGCGCCAACAAGGCCTATGAGCCTTCGGCGCTCGCCGTCATCGCCTTCTCGATCACCTGGCTCAGCATGGGCCTGCTCAATCTCGTTTCCCGTTTCGGCAAAGCCCGCCCGGCAAAGGCTTAAGGTAACTGGCTCATGTCTTTTCTCACACTGAACAACATCCAGAAATCCTTCGGCCCGGTTCAGGTCGTCAAGAATTTCAACATGAACATCGAGAAGGGCGAATTCATCTCCTTCCTCGGGCCGTCGGGCTGCGGCAAGACGACGGTTCTGCGCATGATCGCCGGCTTCGAAACGCCGACCGGCGGCACGCTGACCATCAATGGCAAGGACCAGAGCGCGCTGAAACCGAACCAGCGCAATATCGGCATGGTCTTTCAGGCCTATGCCCTGTTCCCTAATATGTCCGTGCACGACAACGTCGCCTTCGGCCTTAAGGTCGCCGGCGCGCCGAAGCCGGAAATTGACGCCCGCGTCAAGGAGATGCTCGGCCTGATCAAGCTCGATCACCTGTCCGACCGCTATCCCTACCAGCTGTCGGGCGGCCAGCAGCAGCGCGTCGCACTTGCCCGCGCGCTCGCCGTCAAGCCGCAGGTGCTGTTGCTCGACGAGCCGCTGTCGGCGCTCGACGCCAAGATCCGCGTGTCGCTGCGCGAGGAAATCCGCCAGATCCAGCAGCAGCTCGGCATCACCACCGTTTTCGTCACCCACGATCAGGAAGAAGCCTTGTCGATCTCCGATCGCATCGTGGTGATGAATGCCGGCAAGGCCGACCAGATCGGCTCGCCCTTCGAGATCTACAACAAGCCGGCGACGCGCTTCGTCGCCTCCTTCGTCGGCACGCTGAACCTGATCGAGGCCAAGGTCGTCGATCCCGACGCCAACCGCATCCAGATCGGCAATCAGAAGATCACGCTGAAGCAGTCGGTCGCAGCCCACAAGGCCGGCGAAACCATCTCGCTGGCGCTGCGCCCGGAAGCGGGCTCGCTCTCCGACACCGCCAGAAGCGATACCGCGCTGACCGGCCAGGTCGTCTCGGCCCACTTCCTGGGCTCGGTCATCCGCACCCGCATGAATGTCGGCGGCAATGTCATCTCCTTCGACATGTTCAACAGCCCCGGCGTCACCCCGCCGCAGGCCGGCGAAACCGTGACGCTGCGCTTTATGGCAGCTGATCTGCTGGTCATCCGCGACTGATTTCGCGCATACCGTTCATGCAAAAAGGCGCCGCGAAAACGGCGCCTTTTTTCATCGCTCGGAATGATGGGATCGTTCAGCGGATCGCCCGGTCATCCGCGTCGAAGCGATGCACACGCGCCTGGTCCGGCGTCGCATAGACGATCTCGTCGGGCTCGTACTGGTGCTCGCCGAAGAGGCGTGCCGTCAGCAGGCCGTACTGATCGGATTCCAGATAGATGATCGTGTCGGCGCCGAGATGCTCGACATGCACGACCTTCGCCGCCCAGCTCCCCTGCTCGCGCGACAGCGTCATATGCTCGGGACGCACGCCGATCGTCTTGGCGCTGTGGTCGCCGACCTTCTCCCCCGCGATGAAATTCATCTGCGGCGAACCGATGAAGCCGGCGACGAATACATTGGCCGGGCGATTGTAAAGCTCCATCGGCGAGCCGATCTGCTCGATCGTGCCGGCATTCAGCACGACGATCTTGTCGGCCAGCGTCATCGCCTCGACCTGGTCATGGGTGACATAGATCATCGTCGCCTTCAGGCCGCGGTGCAGCCGGGCGATTTCGAGACGCGTCTGGACGCGCAACGCCGCATCGAGATTCGACAGCGGCTCGTCGAACAGGAAGAGTTCCGGTTCGCGCACGATGGCGCGGCCGATCGCGACGCGCTGGCGCTGGCCGCCTGATAGTTCGGCCGGACGCCGCGCCAGATAGGGCGCCAGCGACAGCATGCCGGAGGCCTTGCCGACGCGGCTGTCGATCTCGCCCTTGGGCGTGCCCGCCTGCTTGAGGCCAAGCCCCATATTGTCCTTGACCGTCAGATGCGGATAGAGCGCATAGGACTGGAACACCATGGCGATGCCGCGCTTGGCCGGCGGCGTCAGCGTCTCGTCGCGGCCGTTGATGACGACGGCGCCCGAGGTGACGTCCTCGAGGCCTGCAATGCTGCGCAACAGCGTCGACTTTCCGCAGCCCGACGGCCCGACGAAGATGACGAATTCGCCGTCTTTGACTTCGAGGTCGATGCCCTTCAGCACCTCATGCGTGCCATAGGTCTTGCGGATGGATTTGAGTTGAAGCGATCCCACTGATTTTTCCTTACAATCTGACCGGCTGGCCGGTACGCACGCTCTCGTCGGCGGCAAGGCAGATGCGCAGCGACGCCACCGTATCCGCCATATGGCGGTCGAGGTTGAGATCCTCGCGGATCGCCCTCAGCATGAAGGCCTGTTCCAGGTCGCAGAGCGCCTGATGACCGGGCTCGCCCGTCATCCTCATATCCTGGTCGGGCCGGATGAACTTGCCGTCCGGGCCGGTCTCGGCCGTGTGCAGACGGATCACCGAAGTCTTGGTGTGCGTGTCGATATCGTCGGACTTGGCGTTCGGATCCATGACGATCGACACCGCGCCCTTCGGCGACATCACGTCCTTCACGAAGAAGGCGGTCTCCGAAATCATCGGCCCCCAGCCGGCCTCGTACCAGCCGACCGAACCGTCTTCGAAGAGCACCTGCAGGTGGCCATAATTATACATGCCGGCGACGATCTCATCGGAGAGCCGCAGTCCCATGCCGCGCACCTCGACCGCCCTGGCATCGGTGATCTGGCACATGACGTCGATATAATGCACGCCGCAATCGACGATCGGCGAGGTCGTCTGCATTAGCGACTTGTGCGTCGCCCAGGTCGGACCGCTGGACTGCTGGTTGAGGTTCATGCGGAAAACGTAAGGCGGGCCAAGCTTGCGCGCTTCCTCGATCAGCTTCGTCCAGGACGGGTGATGCCGAAGGATATAGCCGATCACCAGCTTGCGCCCCGCCTTCTTCGCCGCTGCCACGACACGCTCGGCGTCGGCGACGGTGGTCGCCAGCGGCTTTTCGACGAAGACATGGCAGCCGGCCTCGAAAGCGGCGACGGCATAATCGGCATGGCTGTCGGAATAGGTGTTGATCGAGCAGAGGTCCGGCTCCAGCTCGGCCAGCGCCGTCATGAAATCGGGATGAACCGTATAGGCCTGCAGCTCGGGCTCCAGCTTCGGCGTCGAGCGGTTGACGAGACCGACGATCTCGAAGCCGGGATTGTTGTGATAGGCGAGCGCATGGCTGCGGCCCATATTGCCGAGACCGGCAACGAGAACGCGGATCGGTTTTTCCTGGCTCACTTGACGGCTCCCGAGGTGATGCCGCGGATCAGCTGCCGCGAGAAGATGACGTAGAGGACGAGGATCGGCAGGATCGCCAACGACAGTGCCGCCAGCACCGCATTCCAGTTGGTGACGAACTGGCCGATGAAGATCTGCGAGCCGAGCGTGACCGTCTTCGTGGCCTCGGAGGGCGCCAGGATCAGCGGGAACCAGAGATCGTTCCAGATCGGGATCATCGTGAAGACAGCGACGGTTGCCATGGCCGGGCGCACCAGCGGCAGCACCAGACGGAAGAAAATCGCGTATTCGGAAAGCCCGTCGATGCGCCCGGCATTCTTGAGATCATCGGAAACCGTGCGCATGAACTCCGACAGGATGAAGATCGCGAGCGGTATGCCCTGCGCGGTATAGACGAGGATCAGCGCCGTCAGCGTATTGACGAGGCCGGCCGCCACCATGCCCTGCAGGATCGCCACCGTGCCGAGACGGATCGGGATCATGATGCCGATCGCCATATAGAGCCCGAGCAGCGCATTGCCGCGGAAACGGTATTCCGACAGCGCGAAGGCCGCCATGGCGCCGAACAGCAGCACCAGCAGGATCGAGACGATGGTCACGACGAAGCTGTTCTGGAAATAGGTGGCGAAATCGCCCTGCCCCAGCACCGTCTGATAACCGACCAGGCTGAAGGTCGACGGCGTCGGGATCATCAAAGGCGCGCGGAAGATCGAGGCGCGATCCTTGAACGAGTTGACGATGGTCAGGAAGACAGGAAACAGCGCGACCAGCGTGTAGGCGGAGAGCGCCAGATGCACGAGGCCGGTGCGGATGGGAGATGTGCGTGCCTTGGACATGCGCGCTCCTCAGAACTGGTAGCGACGCATGCGCCGCTGGATGACGAAGAGATAAAGCGAGACGCCGGCGAGGATGATGAGGAACATCACGGTAGCGATCGTCGCGCCCATCGAGCGGTCGCCGAGCTGCAGCTGGAAACCGAAGAAGGTGCGGTAGAGCAGCGTGCCGAGAATGTCGGTCGACATGTCAGGCCCGGCCAGCGCCCCCTGCACGGTGTAGATCAGGTCGAAGGCATTGAAATTGCCGACGAAGGTCAGGATCGAGATGATGCCGATCGCCGGCAGGATGAGCGGCAGCTTGATCTTCCAGAATTGCGCCCAGCCGGTGATGCCGTCGCATTCGGCCGCCTCGATCACCTCTTCGGGGATGCTGAGCAGCGCGGCATAGATCAGCATCATCGGAATGCCGATATATTGCCAGTTGGAGATCAGCGACACGGCGATCAGCGCCGAGCCGGGCTTGCCGAGCCAGGGCGCGAACAGGAATTTCAGCCCGATGAGATCGAGCATCCAGGGCGCCACCCCCCAGATCGGCGACAGGATCAGCTTCCAGATGAAGCCGACGATGACGAAGGAAAGCAGCGTCGGCAGGAATATCGCCGTGCGGTAGAAGGCCACCCCGCGCAGTTTCGGCACCGAAAGCAGGGCAGCAAGCGCAATGCCGATCGGGTTCTGCACGCACATATGGATGGCGAAGAAGATGAGGTTGTTGACGAGCGCATTCCAGAAATCACGCGCCCAGCGCGGATCGCCGAACAGCACCTTGAAATTCGCGAGCCCGACGAAGGCCGGCTGACCGTCGACCGTATTGTAGAGCGAAAGCCTGAGCGTCTCGATGAGCGGCAGCACCATGACGGCGGAATAGACGATCACCGCGGGCAGCATGAAGACGAAGATGTGCCAGCGCACCGGGCGCTTGATCGGGACGATATCGATCGCCTTGTCGGTTTCGCTCATGGCTTTTGCCTGTTCTTGTCGAATGGCCGCGAGGCGCAGCTGAGATGGAAAATATGCTCCCGCCCTAACCCTCTATCCGCCTGGAAGAGGGTACACGCCCTGATGACATTGGGCTCTGGGAGGTCGCTGCGAGTCTCCTTCCCCCCGCGAGCGGGGAGAAGGTGGCCGGCAGGCCGGATGAGGGGCTGCAAACGCCGCCCCTCCGCATCGTCACTTGGCCGGCTTGTACCAGCTGTCGAGGCCCTTCTGGAGCTTTTCGGCAGCGACCTGCGGCGTATCTGTGCCGTTGATCACGTTGGCCGACTCGACCCAGGTCTCGTTTTCAAGGTTCGGCGTGCCGCGCGACAGGATCTGGTAGGTCGAGCGCATGGTCGACTTGTACGGGCCGCGCCAGGAAACGAATTCCTGAGCGAGCGGATCGGACATCTTGACCGGGGTGGAGTTCAGGCTGAAGAAGCCCGGCAGCGCATTGGCGTAAATATCGGCGAACTCGGGCGAAGCCACCCAGCTGAGGAATTTCTTGGCTTCCTCGGCATGCTTGCTCTTCGAATTCAGGGCAACGCCGATATCGGGATGGTCGGAGATGTAGCCCGTGTCGCCGGCCTTCGGAACCGGCGGCGGGAAGGCGCCCATCTTGAACTGCGCCTGCGTGTTGAACAGCGCAATCTCCCAGGAACCGGCCGGATAGATCGCGGCGCGGCCGAGCGTGAAGAGGTTCTGGCTGTCCGAGTAGGTCTGCGCTTCGAAGCCGTCACCGAGATAAGGCTTCCACTTGGCAAGCTCCTCATAGGGCTTGACCCATTCCGGATCGGTCAGCTTCTGCTTGCCCGCAATCAGGGCTTCGCGGCCCTCTTCACCCTTCCAGTAGTTCGGGCCAATGTTCTGGTAGCCCATGGTGGCGGCTTCCCAGAGGTCCTTCGTGCCCATGGCGAGCGGGATGTAGGTGCCGTCGGCCTTGATCTTGTCGAGCGCTGCGTAGAATTCGTCCTGGGTCTTCGGCACGGAGATGCCGAGCTTGTCGAAGGCATCCTTGTTGTAGATGAAGCCGTGGATGACAGAAGCCATCGGCACGCAGAAGGTCGATTTGCCGTCGTCGGTCGTCCAGGCGGCCTTGGCGACCGGAGAGAAGTTCTCCATGCCCGGCAGGCTGGTGATGTCGACAAGCTGCTTCTTGTTGAAGAGCTCGAGCGAGGTGAACGGACGGCAGGTGATGATGTCGCCTGCGGAACCGGCATCGAGCTTGGCGTTCAGCGAGGCGTTGTATTCGGTCGGCGCGGTCGGCGAGAAGACGATCTTGATGCCCGGGTTCTTCGCTTCGAAGGCCGGAATGATCTTTTCCTGCCAGATCTGCAGGTCGTCATTACGCCAGCTTTCGAGCGTCAGCGTGACGTCGGCGGCATGCACGAGACCGGCCGACGTCAGCAGGCTGGAGGCAAGCAGCAGGCTTTTCAGAGCAGTGTTTTTCATTTCCCTCTCCTGTGTTTTGAGCGCCGCAAGGCGCTGTTTTCGATCTGAAACAAGCAGTTGGCGTGCTTGAGGAAACACCCAACGCCTCTTGGAGGGCCGCCAGCACCTGCCGGCCCCGAAAGCTCGACGGACGCAAGGCGGATCGCTTGCGGCCGGACTGCGCGTTGCCCCATCACCTGCATCGGGCGCGGCAAAATCGATCGGGAAAAGCCGATGGATGCTGAACTTCGCCACCGGCCTGACAGGCGGCGGGGTCGTTCTCGATCATCTTCGAAGCGGTTCCAACTTGGCTTTGCTGCCGGTTTTCGTTGGCTTCGATGTGCTGTTCCCTTTTACCGAATTAAGGCCAAAAAAATACCAATTGTCCAGTCGATTTTAACTTTTCGCCCTCCAAAAATTCATTAAAAAATTTTAATCAATAAAATCAATATGATAAAAAGACGAATTTTCTCCGTCTTTCCCACTTGGTAAATGGTATTTTTTTGGTATTGTATTAAAAAAGCGGGGAACGGCACATTCGGAGGCCCGATGACGGAGCTTGCAATCGGCATAGACGGCGGCGGAACGAGCTGCCGGGCCGCGGTCGCAGACAGAAACGGCAATATCATCGGCCGCGGCAAAGCAGGCCCGGCCAACATCCTGTCCGACCTGGAAAACTCTCTTCTCAACATCGTCGAATCCGCCCGGCAAGCGCTGCGCGATGCCGGGCTTGCCGATGAAACGATCTCGTCGGTTGCCTCGGTCGTCGGCGTCGCCGGCGCCAATGTCACGGATTATGGCCAGCGAATCGAAAAGGCCCTGCCCTTTGCCGAAGGCCGGGTCGTCACCGATGCGCTGATCGCCCTGCAGGGCGCGCTCGGCGACTCCGACGGCATCGTCGGCGCCTTCGGCACCGGCTCGGTCTATAATGCCCGCAAAAATGGCCGGCTGAACGGCATCGGCGGCTGGGGCTTCGTCGTCGGCGACCAGGCGAGCGGCGCCCGCCTCGGCCGCGACCTCATGGAGCGTTCTCTACTTTCCCATGACGGCGTGCGCCCGGCTTCTGCGATCACCGAAGCGCTGATGAGCGAATACGGCAACGACCCGGAGCGCGTCGTCGAATTCGCGCATTCGGCAAGACCGACGGATTTTGCCCGCTATGCGCCTATCGTCTTCGACCATGCGGCCAAGGGCGATGCCGTCGCGGTCGGCATCGTCACGGATGCGGCAACGGCGATCGGCGAAAGCCTTGACGCGCTGCTCTGGCCCGAATGCCCATCGATCTGCCTGCTCGGCGGCCTTGCCGGAGCCTATGAGCCGTGGCTTTCCGAACGTTACAGATCGCGGCTTGCCAGCCCCAGGGGCGATGCCCTGCAGGGTGCGGTGGAACTTGCCGTCAAGCTTTTGAACGACCGGCAGAGAGGTGCGGCATGACCGACGACCTCGCTACCCTCCTGTCCCTGCAACGCCTGCAGGCCGCCGGCACCGGCCCGCTCTATGTCAAGCTGCGCCGCACGCTCGAAGAGGCCGTGCGCACCGGCACGCTCGGTCACGGCGATGCGCTGCCGCCGGAACGTGATATCGCCGAATTCGCCGCTGTCAGCCGCGTCACCGTGCGCAAGGCGATCGACGAACTCGTCGCCGACGGCCTCTTGGTGCGCCGCCACGGGTCGGGCACCTTCGTCGCCAAACCGGTCTCCAAGGTCGAGCAGCGCCTGTCGCAGCTCACCTCCTTCACCGAGGACATGGCGCGCCGCGGGATGACTTCCCGCTCCGAATGGCTGCATAAGGGTGTCCACACCCCCTCGCCCGACGAGATGATGATTCTCGGTCTCGGCACCGACGTGAAAGTTTCGCGCCTCTCCCGCCTGCGCATCGCCGATGATCAGCCGCTGGCAATCGAGAATGCCAGCGTCTCCGGTGAATTCCTGCCCGATCCGTCCGTCGTCACCAATTCGCTCTACGCCGAACTCGAACGCCTCCAGGTCCGGCCGGTGCGCGCCGTGCAGCGCATTTCCGCCACCAATATGAAGGAAGCCGACGCCCAGCTTCTCGGCGTCCCCGTCGGCGCCGCCGGCCTGTCGATCGAGCGTATCTCCTATCTCGGCTCCGGCCGCGCCGTGGAATTCACGCGCTCCCTATATCGCGGCGATGCCTATGATTTCGTCGCCGAGCTGACGATCGGGGTGACCTGAGCCTACCAGAAGCGGGCGATCCAAAGCTGGTTTCCGGCGAGTTCGTCGAAGATCACATCGGCGGAAATGATCGGTATCCCGTTCTGCATGGCGGTCGCGGCAAGAAGCCGGTCGAACGGATCGCGATGGGCCCAGTCCATCATGGCTGCAGCCAGACAGACTTCCGGTGTCAGGGCAGCGGCAATGCCACCCTGCTCCTGCAACAGTTCCGGCAACCGGCCGATGAAAGGCTCCATCTCTGGCCATTTGCCGAGACGAACCTTCTGCCCGATTTCAAACAGAGATATCGGGCTGACGAGAATAGTCTCCGCTTTTTCGATCAGAGCGACCGCCTTGGCCGAAAGCCGCTGGTCGCCGGTCAGCGACCATGCCCAGGCATGGGTGTCGAGCAGAAGCGAATTCACTCGGTCCCTTCCCAGGCAGCAAGATCGCTTCCATCCATGGGCTCGAAAAAGTCCGGACCATTTCCAGCAACCTGTCCCTTGAGCAGGCCGATCTTGAAGGAAGATTGCGCAATCGGAATGATCTTCACGACAGGCTTATGCCCTTTGGCGATCACCACTTCCTCACCGGAAAGGGCGGCGTCGATCAACTTCGACAGATTGGTCTTCGCGGCATGAATGGTAACCTGCATCGCAGTCCTCATTAGCTAACTTAGCTAACCATATCACCTCACCATGAATTCCGCTACCGAATTCGAAGATGCGGATAATTATCGAACCACAAATCATAAAGCCGGAAAGTGAATCACTTCCCGGCTTTTCATTCATTGAATCAGTTCCTGAGCGCGCCGCCTCAAGCGACTGCGAAACTCGCCAGATCAGGCCGCGTCCTCGATCTCGTCATCCGCCTTGCGCGGCACATAATTGAGCACCGGTCCGAGCCAGCGCTCGACTTCGGAAACTTCCATGCCCTTGCGCTTGGCATAATCTTCCACCTGATCGCGCTCCACCTTGGCGACGCCGAAATAATAGGAGTCGGGGTGGCCGATATAGAGACCGGAGACGGAGGAGCCCGGCCACATCGCATAGCTTTCCGTCAGCTTCACGCCCGCAGTGCGTTCCGCATCGAGCAGCTTGAAGAGCGTCTTCTTCTCGGTGTGGTCGGGCTGAGCGGGATAGCCTGGGGCCGGACGGATGCCGGCATAGGCTTCGCCGATGAGGTCCTCGTTGCTGAGGTGCTCATCCCTGGCATAGCCCCAATATTCGCGCCGCACCTGCTCGTGCATGCGCTCGGCAAAGGCTTCGGCAAAGCGGTCGGCAAGCGCCTTGACCAGGATCGAGGAATAGTCGTCATTCGCCCGTTCGAAGCGTTCGGCGATGGCGATCTCCTCGATCCCGGCCGTCACGACGAAACCGCCGACATAATCCTGGACGCCGCTTGTGACGGGCGCCACGAAGTCGGAGAGCGCCACATTCGCCCGTCCGTCCCGCTTCGAAAGCTGCTGACGTAGCGTGTAGAAGGTAGCCAGTTCCTGGCCGCGGCTCTCGTCAGTGAACAGGCGGATATCGTCGCCGACGGCGCCGGCCGGCCAGAAGCCGATGACGGCGCGCGGCCGGAACCACTTCTCGTCGATGATCTTCTTCAGCATCGCCTGCGCATCGGCCCACAGCGCCCGCGCCGCCTCGCCCTGCTTCTCGTCCTCGAGGATGGCAGGGAAACGGCCGCGCAACTCCCAGGTCTGGAAGAACGGCGTCCAGTCGATGTATTTCGCAAGGTCGGCCAGATCGTAATCCTCGAACACCCGCGTGCCGAAGAATTGCGGCTTCGTCGGCTGGTAGGCCGGCCAGTCGATCTTATGGGCATTCTCACGCGCCCGCGGCAATGGCAGCCTCACCTTCTCGGCTTCGCTGCGCGCATGCGCGGCCGCCACCTTGGCATATTCGGCTCTTGTATCGTCGACATAGCCCTGGCGCGTCTCCGGCGACAGCAGCGCCGAGACGACGCCGACGGCGCGGCTCGCATCGGTGACGTAGATCGCCTGGCCCTTGTTGTAGCCGGGATGGATTTTCACCGCCGTATGCACGCGGCTGGTGGTCGCGCCGCCGATCAGCAGCGGGATCTCGAAACCCTGCCGCTCCATCTCGGCCGCGACATGCACCATCTCGTCGAGCGACGGCGTGATCAGGCCGGAAAGGCCGATGACATCGACCTTTTCGGCGATCGCCGTTTCGAGGATCTTCGTCGCCGGCACCATGACGCCGAGATCGACGATCTCGTAATTGTTGCAGGCCAGTACGACGCCGACAATGTTCTTGCCGATATCGTGCACGTCGCCCTTGACCGTCGCCATCAGGATCTTGCCGGCCGAACGACGTTCTTCGCCGCCGTTGAGGCGCTTTTCCTCTTCCATATAGGGCAGGAGCACGGCGACAGCCTGCTTCATGACGCGCGCCGATTTGACCACCTGCGGCAGGAACATCTTGCCCGAGCCGAAGAGGTCGCCGACGACGTTCATGCCGGCCATCAGCGGCCCTTCGATGACGTGCAGCGGCCGGGCGGCCTGCTGGCGCGCTTCTTCGGTATCGGCCTCGATAAATTCGGTGATGCCGTTGACCAGCGCGTGTTCGAGGCGCTTCTCGACCCTCCATTCGCGCCAGGAGAGATCCTGCACCCGGCCTTCCCTGGCGCCGGCGCCGCGGAAGCGCTCGGCCACTTCGAGCAGCCGCTCGGTGCCGTCGGGACGCCGGTTCAGCACCACGTCCTCGCAGGCCTCGCGGAGTTCGGGGTCGATATTGTCGTAGACCGCCAGCTGGCCGGCATTGACGATGCCCATGTCCATGCCCGCCTGAATGGCGTGGTAGAGGAACACGGCGTGCATCGCCTCGCGCACGGGTTCGTTGCCGCGGAACGAGAAGGACAGGTTCGAGACGCCGCCAGAGATATGCACGAGCGGCATGCGCTCACGGATCGTCCGCGTCGCCTCGATGAAGTCGACGCCGTAATTATTGTGCTCTTCGATGCCGGTCGCCACCGCGAAGATGTTCGGGTCGAAGATGATGTCCTCGGGCGGGAAACCGATCTTTTCGGTCAAAAGCTTATAGGCGCGGGTGCAGATATCGACCTTGCGCTGGTAATTGTCGGCCTGCCCCGTCTCGTCGAAGGCCATGACGACGACGGCCGCGCCGTAATTGTGCAGGAGCCTGGCCTGAGCAAGGAAATTCTCCTCGCCTTCCTTCAGCGAGATCGAGTTGACGATCGGCTTGCCCTGCACGCGCTTCAGGCCGGATTCGATGATCGAGAATTTCGAACTGTCGATCATCACGGGCACTCGGGCGATATCGGGCTCGGCGGCGATCAGGTTCAAGAACTCGACCATCGCCTTTTCGGAATCGATCAGGCCCTCGTCCATGTTGATGTCGATCACCTGGGCGCCGTTCTCGACCTGGTCGCGGGCGACATCGAGCGCTGCCGTGTAATCGGCATTGGTGATCAGCTTGCGGAACTTCGCCGAGCCGGTGACGTTGGTGCGCTCGCCGACATTGACGAAGGGAATGTCCTTGGTCAGCTCGAAGGGTTCGAGGCCCGACAGCGACATGAAGGGGCGATGCTCGGGAATCGGCCGCGGCTTGTACTTGGCGACGGTCTCGGCGATCGCCTTGATATGCTCAGGCGTCGAACCGCAGCAGCCGCCGACGATGTTGACCAGGCCTTCGCGGGCGAAGCTGTCGATCTGCGCCGCCATCAGCTCCGGCGTTTCGTCATACTGGCCGAATTCGTTCGGCAGGCCGGCATTCGGATAGGCGCAGATGAAGGTGTCGGCGACGCCTGAAAGCTCCTGCAGATGCGGGCGCATCGCATTGGCGCCGAGCGCGCAGTTCAGCCCGATCGTGAAGGGATTGGCGTGGCGCACCGAGTTCCAGAAGGCCGACGGCGTCTGGCCGGAGAGCGTGCGGCCGGAAAGGTCGGTGATCGTCCCGGAGATCATCACCGGCAGGCGCACGCCCTTGGCCTCGAAGCGCTCCTCGCAGGCGAAGATCGCCGCCTTGGCGTTCAGCGTGTCGAAGATCGTCTCGATCAGAATGATGTCGGCGCCGCCGTCGATCAGACCGTCGATCTGCTCGCCATAGGCGGAACGCAGATCGTCGAAGGTGACGGCGCGGAAGCCGGGATTGTTGACGTCGGGCGAGATCGAGGCGGTGCGGTTGGTCGGGCCGATGGCGCCGGCGACGAAGCGGCGGCGGCCGTCCTCGCGCTCGGCCCGCAGCGCTGCCCGGCGGACGATCTCCGCACCTTCCTTGTTGAGGTCGTAGACGGCGCCTTCCATCTCGTAATCGGCCTGGGCGATGCGGGTCGAGGAGAAGGTGTTGGTCTCGAGAATATCCGCGCCGGCCATGGCGTATTTGTAATGGATCTCTTCGATCGCATCCGGCTGGGTCAGGATCAGAAGGTCGTTATTGCCCTTCTGGTGGCAGGCGCAGCCGATGAAGCGGGTGCCGCGGAACTGGTCTTCGTCATAGCCGAGCCCCTGGATCTGCGTGCCCATGGCGCCGTCGAGGACGAGGATGCGCTCGCTGGCGGCTTTGCGCAGCGCTGCGAAAACTTCATTGCCGTCACGCTTGCCCGTTTCCGGACCAAAGAGGTTGTCAAACACGGGAGGCTCCTTGACGTCGTAAGACCAGACAGTCCAAATCACATAAAGATATCTTTATGTCAATATATGCCTATCGATTTCGTGCTTTGCAAGTCTCAGCGGATGACAGGCTTGAACGGCCTCTATATAGGCAATCGATACGCATTGCCCACGAAATCGGAGGAGTATCATGGCACCCCTGCTTGGAAACTGGACGAGCCGCGCCTATCACCGCGACTGGCTGCTCGACCAGGCGAATGGCCTCTTCGATTTCTTCCAGCACAATTCGGTCAATCCGAAGGGCGGCTTCTACGATCTCGACGATAGCGGCAAGCCGCTCGACGCCGAGGGGCAGATCCGCAGCATCCATATCGCCGCGCGCGCCGTGCATTGTTTTGCCATCGGCGCGCTGCTCGGCCGTCCGGGTGCTGCCGACCTCGTCGACCACGGCATGGACTATCTCTGGAACCATCACCGCGATCGAACAAATGGCGGCTATTTCTGGTCGCTCGACAACAATGGTCCGGTCGACAGCAACAAGCAGGGCTACGGCCACGCCTTCGTGCTGCTCGCCGCCTCCTCCGCCAAGACGATCGGCCATCCGCTCGCCGACGGCATGCTTGATGACATTACCCAAATCCTCAACACGAAGTTCTGGGAACCGCGCCACGGCGCGATCGCCGAGGAATTCACCGCCGACTGGCAGCCGCTCGACGGCGGCGCCTATCGCGGCCAGAACTCCAACATGCACCTGACCGAAGCGCTGATGGCCGCCTTCGAAGCATCAGGCGACAAGCAATACCTCGCCAAGGCCGAAAGCATCGCCGATCTCGTCATCCGCCGCGCGGCCGGCTCGGTCGACTGGCGCGTCGCCGAACATTTCGACGCCGAATGGAAGCTCGACAAGCAATATTATCATCCGAACGAAATGTTCCGCCCGGCCGGCACGACGCCCGGCCACTGGCTGGAATGGGCCCGCCTCATCCTGCAGCTCTGGGTGCTCGGCGGCAAACGCATCGAATGGATGCCGGATGCGGCCAAGGCGCTCTTCGAGCAGTCGATGGCACTCGGCTGGGACAGCGACAAGGGCGGCTTCTTCTATACGCTCGACTGGAACGACAAACCCGCCAAGCGCAACAAGCTCTGGTGGCCGGCCTGCGAGGGCGCTGCCGCCGCCCACTTCCTCAACGAGCACCTGCCGAGCGACTACCATGAGGAATGCTACCGCAAGATCTGGAACGTCATCGAGCGCGCCTTCATCGACCACAAGAATGGCGGCTGGCACGAGGAACTGACGGAGGATCTCGTTCCCTCACATTCGCTCTTCCCCGGCAAGGGCGACATCTATCACGCCTTGCAGGCCTGCCTCATCCCGCTCTTCCCGGCAACCGGCAGCCTGACGAAGGGCATCGCCGAGGCCGGCGGCAGGCTCTGAGCTTCACTGGTCCGGCACCCGCCGGCACAGCCAACGCCCCGCTCAAAGCGGGGCGAGCCGCAGCGTATCCAGATCCTTGGCCAGCATCAGCGCCAAGGCCTCGACCACGAGATTATGGTCGTCGCGCTGCGGCAGGCCGGAGACGGTGACGGCGCCGATGCAGCCGGTGCCCTTGACGTTGATCGGGAAACTGCCGCCATGCGGCGCGTAATCGTCTCCGGAAAGACCGTTGTCCTCGACGGTCTTGCCGTCTTTCCTCAGCTTCAGGCCCGAGGCATAGCTGCTGCGGAAATAACGCAGCACCATGTTGCGCTTGCGGCGAACCCAGTTGACGTTGTCGGGGGTCACGCCGGGCAGCGCCGCATAGAAGGCCGGCATCGAATGCAGGGTCACGTCGATCGCAACACCGAGGCCGCGCTCGGTGGCGAGTTCCTGCAGGAGTTTGCCGAGCTGCCATGCCGTCGTCAGGTCGAAGGCGTCGAAGCTCAGCGCTTTTTCCTGCTCCGCGATCCGGTTGAGATCGTCGTCGAGTGTCATGATAAGGCGCTCCTCTGCCGCAATGATCCGTTGCAGACCATTCTCGCCGGAGGCGAAAAAGTAAAGCAAAACTTGGACCTGCCCTGATGTCAGAGCTTCGGCGTCAGCATCTCGAAACGGTCGCGCGTTGTGGCGCAGGTATCGCCGCCGAGGCGTGCAATGGCATCGATCGCGGCCGGATCGACATGCAGCCGTTCCGGATCGACGACGCCGTCGCGGTAATGTGCATAGACGATCTCGCCCATGACGATCTGCCGCGAGCGACCAAGCTCAAGCGTCACATGCCGCCGGCACTCGAAGGCGGCCGGCGCCTCGGCGATATAGGGTGATGCCACCTTCTCGCCCGGCAGCGCCGTCAAGCCGGCTTCTCTCAGTTCATCGACGCCGCGCGGATACTTAGCACCGCAGACGTGCATCGCCTCGGCAATGGCGAAGGAGACGATATTGACCGTAAAAACCTCGGTCATGCGGATATTGTGGCCGGTGTCCTTGAACGACATGTCGGCATTGTTCTCGACGCCGATCGCCAGGATCGGCGGATCGGCCGACAGGCAATTGAAGAAGCTGAAGGGCGCGGCATTGATCCGGCCGTGTTCATCGACCGTCGTCACCAGCGCGATCGGCCGCGGAATGATCGTGCCGATCATCAGCTTGTAACGCTCGCGCTCGGAAAGCTCTTTGAAGTCGAAGGAAACGGCCATGGCTCAGCCGAGCTTCCCAATCGGCGAGAAGGCGCTCATCGCTCCGGTGAAGGGTTTCGGCAGCGGCGAGGCGTAGGAGCCGCGCTTGCTGGTGGAAAGCCCGAGCGACACCAGCGCCTCGGCCTGCTTGACGGCGGCCGCAACACCGTCGACGACTGGCACGCCGTAGATTTCCTGCAATTCCCTTGCGAGATCGGTCATGCCGGCGCAGCCGAGCACGATCGCCTCGGCGCCGTCTTCGGCGAGCGCCCGCTCGATCTCGGCCCTGAGCTTGCCGATCGCACCCGATGCCGCATCTTCGAGTTCCAGCACCGGAATGTCGGAAGCCCGCACCTTGGCGCGCTCGCCCATGCCGTAACGGCGCACCAGATTGTCGATCAGCACCCGCGAGCGCTCCAGCGTCGTCACGACCGTGAAGCGCTGCGCCAGGAAACCGGCCGTTGCAACTGCGGATTCGCAGAGGCCGAGGATCGGCACATCGGCGAAGCTCCGTGCCGCGTCGAGCCCGGTATCGTCGAAGCAGGCGATGACAGCCGCGTCGTAGCCGGTCGCCTGCCGTTCCTTCAGTTCGACAAGCAGGCCGGGGATCGCCAGCGCCCCGTCATAATGGCCCTCGATGGAAACCGGCCCCATGCGCGCGGTGGCGGCGATGATTTCCGTGCCGGATGCGGCCACCGCGCGCGCGGCGGTCGCCGCCTTTTCGGTCATGGAGGCGGTGGTGTTCGGATTGACGATGAGGATGCGCATGTCAGTGGATCTTTGCCTGTCGCCGGCTGAGCATGGTCATGATGCCGAGCGCGATGAGAATGATGGTGAAGGAAAACAGCGTCGTCACCGTGCCGAGCGCATAGAGCACCGGCGTCGTGACGTTGGTCGTCATGCCGTAGATTTCGAGCGGCAGCGTATTATAGGTGCCAGACGTCATCAACGTGCGGGCGAATTCGTCATAGGAGAGCGTGAAGCCGAACAGGCCGACACCAACCAGGCTCGGCGCGATCATCGGCAGCACGACATGGCGGAAGGTCTGCCAGGAGGAAGCGCCGAGGTCGCGCGCCGCCTCCTCATAGGCCGGCGAGAAGCGGTTGAAGACGGCGAACATGATCAGCACGCCGAAGGGCAGTGTCCAGGTCAGATGCGCGCCAAAGGCCGAGGAATACCAGGCGGGCTTCAGCCCGCCCTCCTGGAAGACGACGCCGATGCCGAGCGAAACAATGATCGACGGCACGACGAGGCTCGCGACCGTCGCATAGAACAGCACGGTCGAACCGCGGAAACGGCGGCGGAAGGCAAGGCCGGCGAGCAGCGACACGACGACCGTCACCACCATCACCATCAGCCCGAGGGTGAAGGAGCGCCGGAAGGAAGCGCCGAAATCGCCGACCGCCTGCTTTTCGAACAGGTTGAAGAACCAATGGGTGGAAACGCCGTTCATCGGGAAGGTCAGGCCGCCGTCAGGTCCCTGGAAGGAGAGGATGAGGATCGCCGAGAGCGGACCGTAGAGGAAGAGCACGAAGACGGCGAAGAAGAGCGCCAGCAGATAGAATTCGAGGCCGCGTTTTTCGTGGTTCATCTCAAAGCTCCTTGCGGATGTCGACGACGCGCAGGATGGCCGCGACCATCAAGAGCACCACAGCCAGCAGCACCACGGCATTGGCGGCAGCGGCCGGATATTGCAGCAGCGACATCTGGTTCTTCATCATCAGCGCCACCGAGGCGCTCTGGCCACCGGACATCACCTGCACCGTCGAGAAATCGGCCATGACGAGGGTGACGACGAAGATCGTGCCGATCGCCATGCCGGGTTTGGCAAGCGGGATGACGACGTTCCACAGCACCTGCCAGCCCGACGCGCCGGCATCGCGCGCCGCCTCGAACAGCGACCGGTCGATGCGCATCAGCGTATTGAAGATCGGCGTCACCATGAACAGCGTGTAGAGGTGCACCATCGCGAGCACGACGGCGAAATCGGAATAGAGCAGCCATTCGATCGGCTGCGGGATGACGCCCATTTCGATCAGCGTCGAATTGACGAGGCCGTTGCGCCCGAGCACGGGGATCCACGAGATCATCCGGATGATGTTCGAGGTCATGAACGGCACGGTGCAGACGAGAAAGAGGATCATCTGCGTCGAGGTCTTGCGGATGTGGAAGGCCAGGAAATAGGCGACCCAGAAACCGATGACGAGCGTCAGGCCCCAGACGATGGCGGTGAATTTCAGCGTGTTGAGATAGGTTTTCCATGTGACCCACGAACCGAGCGTATCGGTGTAGTTCATGGTGAGGAAATCGGGATAGAGGCCGGCGAAGTCGTAGTCCCAGAAGCTGACGACCGCGATCATGGCGATCGGCAGCAGGAAGAAGAAACCGAGAATGGCGATCAGCGGGGTCGCCTGGAGATAGGAGATGGCGGAGGGGGAGAGACTCAGTCTGCGCCCGGCCTGCCGTCCTTCATCCGTTTCAGCTGCGATGGTCGCCATGATCCGATTCTCCGTTTTGATTACCTCAGATTGAACGAGAGTGCATGCCGCCCCCTCATCCGCCTGCCGGCACCTTTACCTGGGTCGAGCCACTGGTCTCGACCCGTCCTTCGGACCCCCTAGGGGAGAAGAGGAATCGCGGCAGCGCCGGGGCCACCGCAAACCTTGCTTTCAAATAGAGAAGGTTCAAAAGACCCCTCCCCAACCCTCCCCACAAGGGAGGGAGTTTTTTGCCGCACCCTCGCCGGGCTCCCTCCTCCTCGCGGGGAGGGTTGGAGCGCGAACTCCCTCTTCTCCCCAGCGGGGAGAAGATGCCCGAAGGGCAGATGAGGGGGCGGAGCGAAGCGACGTCTTGAGCGTCAGCGAAAGACAATGCTGCCCCGCCCCGAAACATCAGGCCGCGATGAACTCGTTCCAGCGGCGGACCATATAGCGGTCTTCGTCCATGACGGAGTTCCAGCAAGCCACAGCACCCATGCGGGCTTCGAAGGCGCCGCCGTCGCGCACGGCGCCGGCCTTCTCCATCACCTTGCCTTCCGGCGACAGGATATCGCCCTGAGCCGGCTTGCCCTCGATCCAGTAGCCCCATTCGTCTGCCGTCATGAAGTTCTTGGCGGTCTCCATGCAGGCGGAATAGTAGCCCTGGCGGTTGAGGTAGCCGCCGACCCAGCCGGATGTGTACCAGTTGATATATTCATAGGCCGCGTCGAGCTCGGCGCCCTTCAGATGCGAGGCAAGGCCGAGGCCGCCGCCCCAGGCGCGGTAGCCTTCCTTGAGCGGCTGATACTTGCAGGCGATGCCCTTGGAGCGGACGGCGGCAACGGCCGGCGACCACATGGACTGGATGACGACTTCACCCGAGGCCATCAGGTTGACCGACTCGTCGAAGCTCTTCCAGAAGGCGCGGAACTGGCCGTCGCCCTTGGCCTTGATCAGGAATTCGATCGTCTTGTCGATCTCTTCCTTGGTCATGTTGCCCTTGTCGGCATATTTGATGTTGCCCATGGCTTCCATGATCATCGCCGCATCCATGATGCCGATCGACGGGATGTTGAGGATCGAGGTCTTGCCCTTGAACTTCGGGTCCATGATGTCGGCCCAGCTGGTGATGTCGCGGCCGACGAGATCCGGGCGGATGCCGAGCGTATCGGCGTTGTAGATGGTCGGAACCATCGTCATCCACTGCGTCGGCTCCTTGGCGAACTTCTTGGAACCCTGCGCCTCGACGAAGCCGACCGTATGCGGCGCCGTACCCTGGGCGATGACGCTGTCCGGCTTCATCTTGCCGTTGATGAACAGCGGCACGATCTTGTCGTAATATTTCAGCTTCTTGACGTCCATCGGCTGCAGCACGCCTGACGGAAACACCTTCTTGGCGATCCAGTATTCGATGTCGGCGATGTCGTAGCTGTCGGGCTGGGTAACGGCGCGCTGGGCGGCGGCGTCGGAATCGGTCGCCGTCATCTCCAGCGTGATGCCGAGATCGGCTTTGCACTTCTCGGCGATGGCATTGATGTTCGAAACACCGGTGCCGAACTGGCGAAGCGTGATGTTCGTCTTCGCCCAGATGGTGGGAAAGCCGGTGATGGCGCCGGAGCCGGCGATGGCGCCGACGGCGGCAGCACCCGTCTTCAGCAGCGTGCGGCGGGACAGGCCCTTCGCAGCCTTCGTCGATGTCGTTTCAGTCGTCATGTCAGTTCCCCTTTTTGTTGACGCGGAAGGTTGGTTGATGATGGTTCATGCGGAAGAGCGGCCGAGAAGCACGGCGTCATCGAGTTCCCAGCTGAGCGCGACGGTCTCGCCGACGGCGACCGGCCGAGCGAAATAATCGCCATCGTCTGATATGACCGTGAAGTCGTCGCTGCCGGCGCCGACAACGGTGATCTTCACCGAAGAGCCGCGATATTCGACGTTGGAGACGATGCCGTTGAAGCCGAGCGTCCATTCGGTCGCGACCTGCAAGCGCACGCGGTCGGTGCGGATGCCGATATCGACCGGTTCGCCGACCGCCCTGCCCGTCCCGCGCACGGAAAAGCTCTGCCCCTCCGGCACGGTCATGACGAGCACGCCCTCCGCGCTCGATGTCACCCGGCCGGTGAGCACATTGTGATCGCCCATGAAGCGGGCGACGAAGGCGGTTGCCGGCCGCTCGAAGACCTCGCGCGGGGCTGCCGCCTGCTCGATCCGGCCGTCGTTCATGATGACCATGATGTCGGCAAGCGCCATTGCCTCTTCCTGGCTGTGGGTGACATGCACGAAGGTGATGCCGAGCGACTTCTGCAGCTTCTTCAGTTCGGCACGCATACGGATCTTCAGGAATGGATCGAGAGCCGACAGCGGCTCGTCGAGCAGCAGTGCCTCCGGATCGGTGATCAGTGCGCGTGCCAGCGCCACGCGCTGCTGCTGGCCGCCGGAAAGCTGGGCCGGACGCCTGCTGGCATAGGACTCCATCTGCATCAGCGTCAGCATCTCGAGCGCCTTGGCCCGCCGCTCCGCCTTGTCGACGCCCTTCATCTTCAGGCTGAAGGCGACATTGTCGATCAGGTCGAGATGCGGGAACAGCGCATAGGACTGGAACATCATCGCAGTGCCGCGCCGGGCCGGCGGAAAGTCGGTGACAACAGTATTGCCGAGCCGGATATCGCCGGACGAAATGCTCTCATGGCCGGCGATCATGCGCAGCGTCGAGGTCTTGCCGCAGCCCGATGGGCCGAGGAAGCAGCAATAGGAGCCGGCCGGAATCTTCAGGCTGATCCCATGGACGGCCGTCGTCGCCCCATAGACCTTCGAAACGGATACTATATCGATCTCTGCCGCTTTCGACATCATGCCTTCCCCTGTTTGGGACAGACGATGCATCTGCCGTGCCAATCCGATTTCAGCAGCTCAACCTATTGTAAATCAACGACCTTACCGAAAACGGCCCGGCAAGAGCATATTATGAGCATGGCATCGTCTGCACATCATTTAGGCTATTGTTCGCAATTTACGCAAAAAAGTGTATACGATTTCGCCGCCACTTCGGCCACAAATTCCGTTTAACTTTTGCCGCGAAGCCGGATATGGTTTGCCCGTCATCAGGGAACAGAATTTCATGAAATCCGCCGTCAAGGCTCAACAGGCCGAAGACTCCGCCGAAACCGGCGCGCAGCAGATCCGCGACGCCATTCGCGAGGCGATCGTCGAGCGCAGGCTTTCCCCCGGCACCAAGCTTTCCGAAAGCGATGTCGGCAATCTCTTCAACGTCAGCCGCACGCTTGCCCGCGCCGCCCTCCAGGCGCTCTCCTATGAGGGGCTCGTCAGCGTCGAGAAGAACCGCGGCGCCTTCGTCGCCTATCCCTCCCCCGACGAGGCCAGGCAGATCTTCGCCGCCCGCCGCCTGGTCGAGCCGGGCATATTGCGCGAGGCCGCAGCGCGGATCACGCCCGGCGACATCAGCCAGTTGAGACAGCTTCTGCTGGAGGAAGGCCGGCTGATGAGCGAGCGCGGCCAGACGGCGCGCCGCGCCGAGATCAAGGCGTCAGGCGATTTTCATCTGATGCTGGCGGAAATCTCCGGCAATGCCATCATGCAGCGCTTCATGGAGGAGCTCGTCGCCCGCTCGTCGCTGGTGATCGCGCTTTACGGCCAGTCGACGGCCTCGAGCTGCGGCCATTCCGAACATGGCGACATCATCGCGGCGATCGAAAACGACGAACTCGACCGCGCCTGCCAGCTGATGCTGCATCACATCGCCCATATCGAGGCCGATCTCGATCTGCGCGAACGCAAGAGCCTCGGCCTCAAGGAAGCCTTCGAACTCTGAGCGTGCCAGCGCCCGCGCGGTTGCTTTCAGCCACGCCGCGCCGCAGTTACCAGGGCGTCGTCTTCGGCAGGCTGTCCAGGGCCTCGAAAATCTCCTCGGCCGTGCGCGGCTCGCTCGAACGCAGCTTCACCGTTCCGTCACGCCCGATCAGGATCAGCCCGAACTCGCCCGACGGCGGCCCCTGCAGCCGCTCTCTTACATCGTCGGCATCAAGCTCCCAGGCATCGTCGAACAGCGAGAAGGCGCCGCCGCCGGCGATGATGAACACTTCGACATCTTCCTCGATGAGGCGCATATGGGCGTTGCGCAACCATTCGTCTTGGATCACAGCGCGATCGTCCTGCGCGTCGGCGAAGATGATCAGCACCCGCTTGTTGTCGCGAAACTGTTCGAGCGATTGCGGAAGTTCCGGCTCACGCCGCGGTGTGCCGATGATTTCTTGAACGATGGATTTCAGCATGGTGCTATTCCTCGCCCGTCATCTTGCTACGGGCTGTGTCTGTCGCATTCCAGCGCCTGCGCGAAGAGGCGCAGAGAACGCGGTAACGCGCTGAATGACTGAATAATTCCCAATCCGGTGCGAATTGGGATCATGGAAATAAACGGCTGGGAATAAGGGAGGTTCCGCCGAAACAGAAAAGGAGCGCAGCCCTAAAGCGTGGCGCGATCTTTCAGATTCGCTTGCCACGCTTTAGGTCCTTGATTCCAGCATGTCGCAATCGCAAAACCGCTGCACACTTTTGCGCGACATGCTCTAAAGCGTGTCGCGATCTTTCAGATTCGCTTGCCACGCTTTAGGTCCTTGATTTCAGCATGTCGTGATTGCAAAACCGCTGCACAGTTTTGCGCGATATGCGTGTGTGATCCTTTTCCTGTCAGTCGCGGCTTTGGTCTTCGGCCGCATGCGCCGAAACGGCGACGGGATCCGCCGTGCCGTTGGCGAGAAGGCGTTTGCGCACCAGCACGCGCATGACGCGTGCCGCCGTCGAGAAGGTCATCTGGTCGAGCGGACCTTCGCCTTCCCACGGCTTGGTCAGCCGCTCGGTAACGGCGCCGACGATATTCATCGGCACGATGTCGGTGCATTCGCGCATGGCTTCGAAAACGAAGCTGATCGGGATGACCCGTCCTTCGTGGGTCACGATCGGTTCGGTCAATTCAACGTCCCATTCCTCGAAGGCGTAAAGTGCTTCGCGGAACAGCTGCTGGAGGGTAAACGGCGCGTGGCCGTTGTGAAGTGGCGGCAGGGCATTCATCATGTCTGTCTCCTCTTGATGGATTGAAGCCAAAGTCCTCCTGGATCGGTCGGCTTCGACGCGGGGAACGCAGCTTTTTGCCCCTCGCAGACCGAATAACACGATTGATTCTATAGAGTAACGCGCTAGGGATAAAGCCCATTTCTCCGCCGAAACGGAAGCCGTTTGCTTAACGGTATGAAATTCCTGCATGTTTTAGGCGAAATTTTCTCAACACTCGGCATTATTGAAAATCCATGCCAGCGGCGTCCCAGCATTCCGGAACGGTGCAAAAGGCCGAAAAAACCGTGAAAAATCACGGAACTTTTGCGGCTGTAATCTGTTTTGTTCTCACACTTCGCAAAAGCAGATGGGGTTACCACCAATGACGCAAATCCGTGAACCGGAGCGGCGGGCCAGGGTCCTGCGCGGCCGCCCCTATAGTCTTGACGAATTCGCCTCCAAATATGGCCTGCGCATGGAGCAGGCCGAAAGCCTGTTCACCCGTTTCGGACCTTCCTCGATCGAACTCGATTTGCTGATGGCAGCCAAGCGCCGCGCGCCTGTTCAGCCGGACAGAATTGCCCAATAACACCTTTCACGAACGGAACCGACAGATGAGCGACAGACGCCACGAATGGATCAGCAAGCGGGCCTACGCGATCTGGGAAGAACAGGGCCGCCCTGACGGCCGGGACGACGAACACTGGCGCCAGGCGGTTGCCGAGCGCGCCGCGCTGGAACGCACGCAGGCCTCGATCGACGGCCGCGAGGTGCTGGTGAAATTCCGCCCGAAACTGCCACGGCCGGAACTGCCGCGCCAGGATTGGATCAATCCTTCGACAAAGGTCGGTTGAGCCGGCCATACGATTTAACAATCAGCCCAGCCACACGGCACCACGACCAGCGGGGGGCTGGGCGCTTCAACCCACATTTATTGCCGGAGCAGACGCCGGTGGCCGACCCTAGTCCTTCGAGGCCCCTGCGGGGCACCTCAGGATGAGGGCGGAGAGAGAGCGGCAGCCTCAACGGGAGGCGGAGCGGCAAGGCAGAGCCCTTGCCATAACACCTCACCTCGATCAGCCCACCAGCCACACGGCACCACAATCAGCCCTCATCCTGAGGTGCGTAGGCCGAAGGCTGGAGCCTCGAAGGACGGGGGCGGGTGGCTCGGCGCTTTAAGCCGTATCCATTGCCGGAGCAGACGCTGGTGGCCGACCCTTGTCCTTCGAGGCCCCTGCGAGGCACCTCAGGATGCGGGCGGAGAGAGGCTGCGGCCGTGCAACCAGAGGGTGGAGAGAGGGCCCAACCTGTCTCACCGGCAGGCGGCGAGAGCGTAACGAGCGCCGCTCTCGCGGAGTAATGCTATCCAAGCCGACCGATGGAAATCTCGCTCTTTAGCCAGGAAGTGTCAGTAATGGCACAGTGCAGCCGCTTGCGGGAACGCCAACTGTTCCGGCTCGAAACGTTTCATCAAGCATATTGGCACAAAGACGGGGGATAAGCGCCATCCCCCTCCCCGCCGGCGACATTGCCGCTCGACACCCTCTTTGCAAAATCGGAAACGGGTAGGAATGAAAACCGACTCATGGGCGGAGCGCGGGTTTCATCTCGCCGGGGGGCCGGTTTCGATGCCAGGCGATGCTGTTCATATCGGGGAAAGACTGAAATCGTCCGCCGGGGCAAACCTGTCAGAACGCCTTGTGTTCCTGGCAAAGCGCCCGATGAACTTCGGTCCAGAACAGCGCCAGCGGACTGTCGCCATTGCGTTCGGCAACGAGGGCGCGGATCAAGGCTTCGGAACCTGCCATGTCCTGCCAGCTGGATTTCAGGCCTTTGGCGGCCTGTTGGCATTCGGCAATCTCGAATGGTCTCGTGCTGTCCATATGAGGCCTCCCTATGAAGGCGCTAGCAGGTGGTGCCCGGATTGTCACTCCCGCATATGTGGGGATGCCTTGTATTTTAGACGGTCCTCACGGTAGGATTGAAGCAATTGGGACGATGGAAATGATCGAGAATACTTACAGCGACAAGTTCGAACCCGCTTTCGAACAGATCAAGGCTGCGCCCAATGTGGATGCCGCCATCCGTATTCTCCAGGCGGAATACGGCCTCGATTTCGTCACCTACCATCTCGCCCAAACCATTGCGAGCAAGATCGATTCCCCCTTCGTGCGCACAACCTATCCGGATGCCTGGGTCTCCCGCTACCTCCTGAACAGCTATGTGAAGGTCGATCCGATCGTCAAGCAGGGCTTCGAACGCCAGCTGCCCTTCGACTGGAGCGAAGTCGAGCCGACGCCGGAGGCCTATGCGATGCTGGTCGACGCCCAGAAGCACGGCATCGGCGGCAACGGCTACTCCATTCCCGTCGCCGACAAGGCGCAGCGCCGCGCGCTGCTGTCAATGAACGCCCGCATTCCGGCCGAGGAATGGGCCGAACTCGTGCGCCGCTACCGCAACGAATGGATCGAGATCGCCCATCTGATCCACCGCAAAGCCGTCTATGAACTGCATGGCGAGAACGACCCGGTGCCGACATTGTCGCCGCGCGAGATCGAATGCCTGCACTGGACCGCGCTCGGCAAGGATTACAAGGATATCTCGGTAATATTGGGCATTTCGGAGCACACCACCCGCGACTACCTGAAGACCGCCCGCTTCAAGCTCGGCTGTGCCACGATTTCGGCGGCCGCCTCGCGGGCGGTGCAGCTGCGCATCATCAATCCCTAAAGCGCGTCGCATCAAATTTGATTCATGGGACGCGCTTTAGCCCTTTGTTTTGATGCATGTCGTTATCCCGGAAACCGCTGCACACTTCCGGGCGACATGCATGAGCCCTTTGTTTTGATGCATGTCGTTGTCCCGGAACCGCTGCACACTTCCGGGCGACATGCATGAGCGCATTTCCGCTTTCCTCGATCCACGACCCTGTTTTCGCAAGCCAGATTCAAGGTGCTGAAGCGTTGCCGCGCTTCTGCGCCTGCTTGCGCAGGGTCTAACCCCAATCCTCATACTTTTGGGCTAATCCCCCCATCTGGGGGGGCCCATCTGAGGGAATTTCCGATGCGGCCCGCCTGAACCATTCTGCTCTCCACGAACTGCAAACGCTGGAGGGCAAAATGTTCGTTATCATTCAGGCACATGAGTATCAGAAATACGCTGCCGTACTCGACCAGATGTTCCGCCTGCGCAAGAAGGTCTTCGCCGACACGCTCGGCTGGGACGTTCCCGTCATCGGTCCTTACGAACGCGACAGCTATGATGCGCTCGCCCCGGCCTATCTCGTCTGGTGCAACGACAGCCGCACGCGCCTTTACGGCGGCATGCGCCTGATGCCGACGACCGGCCCGACCCTGCTCTACGACGTCTTCCGCGAGACGTTTCCCGCGGCGGCCGATCTCATTGCCCCCGGCATCTGGGAGGGCACGCGCATGTGCATCGATGAAGAGGCGATCGCCAAGGATTTCCCGAATATCGATGCCGGCCGCGCCTTTTCGATGATGCTGCTCGCGCTGTGCGAATGCGCGCTCGACCACGGCATCCATACGATGATTTCCAACTACGAACCCTATCTCAAGCGCGTCTACAAGCGCGCAGGCGCCGAAGTGGAAGAACTCGGCCGCGCAGACGGCTACGGCAAGTATCCCGTCTGCTGCGGCGCCTTCGAAGTGTCGGATCGCGTGCTGCGCAGGATGCGCGCCGCCCTCGGCCTGACCCTACCCCTTTATGTCAGACATGTTCCGACCCGCTCGGTCGTGACGCAATTCCTGGAGATGGCAGCATGAACCGCCTCGCTGAAACCGCAATGCAGAAAGATATCAGCGCTTTGGAGCGCCACGTGCTCGCATCCCGTGACATCGCCACGCAGATAGGGGATCCCTTCCTCTCCTATCTGCTCTCGATGGCGCTGTTTACGATCTACGAGAAGAAGGCCCATCACGAGAACGAGGCGCTGAAGAGCAGCTTCAGCTGAGGGTGCGGTTCCCTCCGCCCCGCCTGAAGAGGAGCATGGCTCCCGGCGCCTCGCGCGCAGCCGCAAAACCTGTCCCCGTTTTGCGGTTGCGCGAATCACGTCATCAAGGAATCGATCGTCGTGATCAGCGTATCGTGCATATAGGGTTTCGGCAGGAAGGCTGCGTTGGCGGGCAGCGCCATGGGATCGAGCCGCACCATGCCCGAGGTGATGATGATGCCGATATTCGGCCGCATCGCCCTCACCCGCTTGGCAAGCTGGATGCCGTCCATCGAACCGGCCATGTTGACGTCGGTGAACAGGATATCGACATCCTGCCGGCCCTTCAGCACCACCATCGCCTCATCGGCATTCGCCGCCTCCAGCGCCACGTGTCCGACATCCTCCAGCACATCGAGGATATTGAACCGGATCAGCGGCTCATCCTCCACGATGAGCACCACGGCACTGTTCGAAGCCACCATCTGCAAACGCCCTTTTCATGCGGAATCTGATTCGAATAAGTGTACCCCGCGCGGCAAGGTTCCAATGCTTTTGCCCGTGAAATATGCATCATCCACAGATGTTGCCCTGCCCGCTTGTAGCTCCCTGCAATTTGGGCTAGAGCGAACCGATGCTGCGGGAACCATTGCCCCGGCATCACGGTGCCGATCTTCGGCACCACGGCGCCGGCCACCGGCGTCAGGGCCTGTAGCTCAATGGTTAGAGCCGGCGGCTCATAACCGCTTGGTTGGGGGTTCGAGTCCCTCCGGGCCCACCATTCTAGTTTGCCTGTAGCCGGACGCCAAATCCAACCCGCATCAACCTCATATCTGCACCTCCTCGAAAATTAGGTGAAACAAATTCCGCGGCGACGCTGGAACAATCTCCTACCCGATCGAGCTCTACGGCGGGATCGGGAGGAATCGGCGCAGGACTACCTGTCGCGAGTGGAGGCTTGCCAGGTAATGGGAATTGGAACCTGAGCTGCCGCTAGACATTATGTGCTTGCAGCCTGACTCGTTCCATTTTGAAGGAGATTTCACATGAATAACATAATCTGGCTCGTCGGCGCCGTAGTCATCGTGCTCGCTATCCTGAGCTTCTTCGGCTTCCGTTGAGTAAGAAGTGCGGCGGCTCCACCGCACCATCCGTCAACGCAGGAGCACGCCGCTACGCCGGCGCAGCGTGATATATGGGAGAATTAGCAATGACTTAAATGTCTGCTGTCGTACCCACTGTGGGATCGAGGCTGTCCCGTCGAACTCGCGATACCCTCAGATAGTGTCGCCCGGCTCATCGCCGGCCGAGCGTCCGTCGCAACCAATTTGTGCGCCTTGAAAGGTGCGGGTTGAACCCCCTTGTATGGGTGACGAACTGCAGCAAACATCCCTCGCCTATTCGGCCGCCTACTGCCTCCATCACGAAGACGCAGATCTCACCGACAACCGGTAGACCAGTTAGAGCGAGCTGATCCCGCTCGAGCAATGTTCGAAACATGCTGACTGCCCTCATCTAGTTCGTCATCAACGATATTTTTTTCGTCAATATGATTGCACTGATGCGCGTTGTTTTTATTGCGAAACCTGCCTTAGGGGCGCATTTCGACCGGCCGATTACCTGAGGTTCCGCACGAAGCTCAGGCGCGAAAGTTGGCATAACGTTTGGATTGCCCTGCAAAAATTACCCGCATCGCCTCCATTCGAGCGAGTGGCTCGATCCTTGGCGAACAGGATGGAACATCGATGTCTTCAATTTGCGGGGACAATCGATGGCAACGCTGAGCCTACCCTCCTGGGCAGGACCGTCACTTTCGCGCATCAGTCGTTTAACAGGTGCAGTTTGGTAGTCCTCTCGGCCTCAATCCGCTTCGGCGATGCGATTGTCGCGAGGGCGTCCTGAGCCTTGAACGTTTCGGATTCGAGATAATCTCCGTTCGTCCAAGCCTCCCAATCGCTGAACTGGACAATGACGACATGCTCACGGGGGTAGACGCGGACGAACGGACCGTCCCGGCCGATTGCCGTGTAATCTGAATGTCCTTTTCGCAACCACCAAAAATAGCGATATTCCAGAGGGCAATCACGATTCTGAGAAACACTCTCCGCGGGGATGCTATCGTCCTCTGCCGACTTTTGCGTCGCGAGTTCGAACCAAGCCTTTGGGATGAGTTGCTCGCCTCCCGGAAGAAACTACTGCGTGCCCTTTTTTTCGAGATAGCCGGCAATTAGCGTCTCGGCCATGATATTGGACCGATTGACCCGATCGACCAGTTCACCCATGTAGTAACTGGCCTTGCGCGGTGTGCAATCGGCCACTGTTGGCGGTGTGCGGTGATCGGCGGCAACGCGCTGCTCGAGATTAGCCCTGTCATCCGCGGACATGAAGTCCGGCAACAGCTTGACCGCCTCAAGATCGAGCCGATAACAACCACCATGGCATACGTCAGCATAGCTCACGTGCCGGTTTGCCTCGGCAATGGCGTTGACCTTGTAGCTGGCAATGTCCCGCTTGATCTGCTCGAGATCGCCACTTCTCAGAATGCCCGTAACAAGGCCCAGATTGCCTTCCTCGAGTTCGGTGAAAGTCAGGGCCGGCAGATCGCTGTCCGGCCAGAGCGCCGACACGATCGGGCGCGTTGACAGCAGCCTAGTCGAGACCAAGATTTGAACCACGCACACCACAATGGCAATGACCGCCAGGATCGGCCGTAGCCGTGTGCCCCCCGCAAAGGACGGATGGACTGCATAGCCAACACAATGCCGAGCACCGCCAAGATCAGCCCCAGAAGATTGAAGCTCTCTTCGCGCACACGCGCGCCGTTGACGTCGACCGTATTGGTCGACCCGACAAACAACACGAAGGGCAGTAGCCCCAACACAATTGCAATCAGTGGCAGCGCGAGGCGATTGAACATTGATGCTCCTAGAGTTGAAATGCGTATCATCGATCAGTCCCCGTCAGATCGAACACACTCTCTGATTGATTTCCTGACTCTATACACAATCGGCCAAAATTCAATCGGTGGTGGAGTTTCAATTTGGTTACGCAAATGTCAGCTAGCGGCCGCATGGTCTTCCACGTTATGGCTGCGCGCGGATCGTAGTCAGCGAACCGACGACTTCAAAATCTCGCTCGCCGAGCCTTCTTCGCCAACAAATGCCGCTCAAAATCTGAGAGATGAACCCGTCGATACGGCACGATCACCCGGCGTCGATATCCACGTAAGGGCGTGTTGCCTCGATGGTGTTCGATGAAGCTTCCACGCGATACCGGCGTTGCGACAACATCTCCGATCCGGAAATGAAGCCTCCAGAGGATTGGCACGTTCTGAAGCCGGGAAGGCCGAGGCGCTCATTACCGAAGTCCAGGTAGACTGGGCAGCGGCTACCATGCCAGCGTTCAATTATCGCCGAGCCATCGACGGGCAAGACCAAAGCAAGGTGGTCGGTGTTGGCGGCAGGCGCGAGCCTAAGCGCTTCCCGAAATGTCGGCAGGTCCCTTTTCAGCCGGGTGGCGCTCGCCACCCAGACCATGCGACCGTAGAACCTCTCACGAGATGCCCTCCTCCCGGAGCGTGATCGCGGAACGCTGGAATTCCATTGACCTTACGCAGCGATGTTGAGTTGAATGCCAGTATAAGAGCTTACTCGCTTAACCAGAGGGGAAACCGATGCCTCTCCTTGGCATGAACGCGGACACACAAGGCGTATCCGTCATCATCGATGGAGTCAGACGCGCACGTTTTTTGTATCCGATTCCCGCTAAGCCGTGCAGCTTGTCACCGGCTTCAGATATTAGCGATCGCTTCGAAGAGTCGAAAGCTCTCGTCGATGAGGCGATATTCAGTTTACAACGTTTTGAGGAGAGCTTGGCCGCCTTCAATGAGAAGACTGATCCGCCTTTTGAATTTCGCAAAGAGTTCGACGCGAACGATAACTGCTTGACTTACCGGTTGGTGACGAAAGAGCCTTTTCCCAAACAACTTGAAGCAATTGCCAAATCCGTCGTGCACAATCTCCGTGCGGCACTTGATCTCATGGTCGCGGCGCTCGTTCGTGGCGGTGGCAAAGTGGTTTCAAAGCAAGCGGGTTTTCCCATATCGAAATCACAAGCGGCTTTCGAAAGGGATCTGGGAGCGAAGTTGGAAAACGTGCCGGATCCTGTCGTCAAGTTTATTCGCCGACTGAAGCCATACGATGGTGGAAACCAAGCGCTTTGGGCTCTCGCTCAACTTGACAATCTGGGGAAACATAATCAGCTCCCCCCTGCAGCAGTCGCTGGCGTTTCTGTGGCTGTACGAACCGCAATGCCGGGTGTCTTTGTGGCGCCGGATGGTTCAATCTGCTATCTGGGCGGCCCGCCCGGATTAACTCCTTTCGGGCATGAACGCGGATTCTTAATCCCAGAAGGCACTTCACCAATTCGCATCGAAAATGATGATGTTGAACTCTACAGGATGGATGCGTCAATCCGCGAATTTGTTACTGACGTCACCGTAAACGCATTCGTGACGATCGGCCCTTTCTCGCTCACCCGAAACGAACCTGTATTCGAGATTTTTACGTATCTCATTCATCTGGTTCAGCGCATCCTCAACTCCGTCGAGCGCTGCACTTAAAGCTCGCGGTCAGTCAGAGATGATGCCGCCGGAAGCGCGGAATAAATCAATTACGCTCCACTTGAGCCTTCTTTATCGATATTTTTCGGGAGAGCTTTGCCATCGCATCGCGGGCCAATTTCTACTGTTCGGCTTCGCGGCTGTATAATTCGGCGTGCTCGATATCGTCGTGACCGAGCGTTTCCATCAGTTGGCGTTCGTCGAGCCGCTTTCGGCAGGTTTGCCGAGCGTCTTACGAAGGCCGTGCAAGGTGCAACCGGCCGGCACGCTTGGCATCTTTGTCCAATGCGCCTTCATGCCAGTCAGAGATTTTTCGCTGTACGGGTTGCCATAGGCGTTGATCAGCACAAACTCTTTCGAACGATCGAGCGGAGCAAGGATCTCCAGCAGCATCGGAGTGTTCGGCAGAACCAGCTCCTTGTCGCCCTCCTTCGTCTGAAGGGTCACCTGGCGCCAGGGAACTCCAGCTACTCTTCTTCCCGTTCGGAGAGACGTTTAATCTACGAAGCGGCAAGAGCTGACCGTACGCCTGCATCCACGTTTCGCGCCATCTGCTTAAATAACGACGCCAAACGCTGGAGATATGCCTCGTTAATATCGCTATTCAGCACTCCCTCCTTCGTTTTGCCATTGCGATGCACGCAGTCATGTCGCTTGGCAACGGCAGCGTTCAAGAACGATACATCATCAGGAGCAGTCGGAAGCATCTCAAGACTGATCGCGTGATCGTAGTATTTCGCTACTTTCTTGAAATCGTGAAACGACTCCTCCTTGATCCTTTCAACCACCTGCTCCAACAGGATGTTTGAAGCCTTTGCAACATCCCTAAGAGTCCACTTTTGCTCATTGAATGAGTCCATTCGTGTGCACAGCCGACGTCGCGCGCGTTCTCCCGGCTCCCCCAGATGACTGACAACATTAAGAAGCCGGTCACGGAGAAACGCCTCTAGAATTGAGAACATTTGAACCAGGAGCATACGATCGGCATCAGCCTGGTGTTTATAATCGCCGCCTAACTGCGCGCGGACCAAAAACACCATTTCCATTGCTGAATCGAAGACCGCGAACGGATCAGGAGGCAGATCAAGTTCTTCAACATACTCGCTCGCTCTTTCACCAGGGCTTCGCCGGTATCGCTCAGCGATAAATCGCACCGACTTTTCGAGGAGCCCTGCCGCAAATACATACGTGTATGTTTCCGGAGGTTGGCGCCCGAGCAACTCAAGCGCTGGCTGAATTCCCACGTGAGCCGTCAGCGACCCAGCATCGCGCCCAAGCAATTCGGCGCGAGAGCGGATGCTCGATGAGCGCCAAACCCATCCAAGCAGCTTGATTTCGGCGTCATGGTCACGCTCCCGCCCGCCAGGCGCTTTTCCATTCTCGGTAAAATTTCGGAGCAGAAACAACAACTCGGTGTCGTTAGTGCCAGAGAGGAGTGTGTCAGCAAGATTCTGAACAACAGCAATGGCGCTCGCTAGGCTCGCGTCGTCCAAGGCAGGGCGCGCGCCCAACAGTCCTCGCTCAAGCTGTGTCGCCTGAGGACGAACGCCGCGAATGAACCTGCACGTTTCGATAATTAACTCGGCAGCCTCAGCTACCGAGTAAATCTTCCGCGGCTTCTCTCCCAGCAAGGACGCATTCATTTCTAAAAAGCCGGCTCTGAAACGCTGCTCAAGTTCGTCAGAATGCATACTGGCAACTGTCTCTGATAGCATCCGTTCAACATCTGCTATGGCGGCATCGTCTTCTTGGCCGATCTCGTCAGTTGGCTTTCGAGCAATCTTGCGAAAAAGCTCCAGTGCATCATCAAAGTAATTTGGACAAAAGGCGACAAGCTCGCCAAAACCCATACCCGCACGGGCTAGCCAGTCACCCAGCCCCTGTGTACCAAAGTCTTCACGCAATTACTTTCTCCCTGGACGCCGCACCCCTACTCGCCAAAGTAGGTGCTTCTAAACATACGCAAGTTGCCGCTTGTCGAAAAAATAGCCGAGATGCTTCGCTGCGTCCGCGATGAACCGCCTTCATTATTTACTTAATCCCTAACTCCACACCTTTAGTCGCCTTGGGCCGACCGACCATGTCCTTGAGCCAGCATTCGGATTTTCTTGGAACATAGGAGAATGCCCTGCAAGCGTTGTCGCTGATACACGCGGTGAAACACTGCAAATAGTTGCTGCCTCGTAGGCGCTTGTAGTCACCGCCAGGAAGATCAATGCCAGAATAACTGGTGAAATCAGATACGATCACATCGGCCGCCTTTGACGATGCATAGGCGGCCACCGCATCCGAATTCCGTATCAGGGCGACGACATTATCCTTCAGAAAGCAAACGCCGTGCTTGGTGTTGTAGGTAATCGCCTTACACTGGCTATCGCCTTCACAAATCTCGTGGCACCCCGAATAAGTGACATCCTTGACGGCGCGGTAGTCGAAGCCGATCGCGTCGTAGCCGCGAGCATCGATGAATGAAGTCGTTGGCTGTGCGGGCAGATTGGTCGCCGCGCCTGGCATGCTGGCTGACAGCTGTTCCTCTTTTTCGCCGTAGCAGAGAATTTGGAACACGGAAGGGGTGATTTTATCCGCTAGGTCGGCTGTCGACAGCGGCTGCTGGTCTACCGCCCTGTCGCCGGATTGCCCAGCGATGCCCTGAGACTGCAGGAAGAGATCAGCAACCGAGGCGCGGATTGCGAAGTTCACGTTCTGTGCCGTGATGCCGATTTCGTCCGCAATGCCTTTCGATAACGTAGCGCTAGTGATGCCCATAAGAAAGCCATCGCGGTCAACGACCGGGCCACCGGAATTACCAGGCTGGATGGGTGTCGAAATCTGGATGTACCGGGTGTCGTTCCGCAGCCCCGCGAGCGCATTGACGTTACCTGTGGTGACTTTGACTGAATCCGAAAGCAACGTCGCCAGCGGGAAGCCTATGGCGAGGATGTCCTCGCCGAGCCGCGTTGGCGCGTGCCGGAAGACGAGCGGCTTGAACGGCTCCCCAGGGTTGACCTTGACCAACGCCAGATCGTTGGCGGCGTCGATGCGGGGATCGATGGCGTCGCCCCTGCCCTTTACCTCAATCCGCTGGCATCTCTGAACAACGTGTGCGTTGGTCAGCAACCAGCCGTCCGTCGTTACTGCAAAACCGGTTCCCGATGACCTAGGGCCGTCGGCAAGACATGTGGAAGCAAGGACAGCGGTAAAGAAAGCGCTCAAAGTTCCGCGACACGCGGTTGCCATCAGTATATCCCCAGTTGTCTGGAGACTAGACCTTCGAGCGGGCGCCTTTCAACCGGTTCTTGTAGTCAAGCTTAATGCCAACTGTCGATCGACACGGGTTTTAATAGCTGCAAGAACGCCCATCGCTCGGCCTGAACCCGTCCGTGCAAGCCGGATTGAGCGGGCGACTTTCCTGATAGTAACCGCCGTTGATCGACGACGTCTGATCAGGGTCAGGGGACGAAGTGCAGGCCGAAGTGATCGTGGCAAGGCTGATCAGCGTTCCGGTCGCGACAAGTGCGAAAAAGCGGTTCATCTGAGCTTCTCCTTCGGAGGGCTTGGGTTTAGCCCAAGCGCCCAGTCTACCACGCCACGTCGGCAGCCGCCGAGGATTTATGGTGCGGAGTAGCCCCGACGGGCTCTTCTAACGCCAATGTGATCATCCACTGTCACATAACTGTCATGCAAAATTGCCCATTGCGACGGCAGCTTGGGCAAAATATATGCTGCCGGCTAACAAAAAAAAGAATGAGTGAAATGCCATGAGTGCCATACAGAAACTTTTCAACCGCAATCTCCTGTCCCGTTTCGTGACCGGTCTCGGTGCGGTTCCCCAGCGTTTTC
This sequence comes from Rhizobium sp. M1, assembly GCF_002531805.1. Classification (NCBI taxonomy): domain Bacteria; kingdom Pseudomonadati; phylum Pseudomonadota; class Alphaproteobacteria; order Hyphomicrobiales; family Rhizobiaceae; genus Rhizobium; species Rhizobium sp. M1. The sequence goes on from NZ_NWSW01000011.1 coordinate 165,909, forward strand.
GCGAAGCCCGCGAAGAGCGCAAGCCTGCCATCCATCCCTCTTTCATGGATGATTTCGGCGCCTGAAGCGGGGCGCGGTCTTTCAGATCGCTTGCACCCTTGCCTCTTTGATTTTTTGCATGTCTTGCGCAAACCGCGCAACGCTTCTGCCGACATGCTCCAGCCCCAAATTGTTCGCCGGCGGATAAGGGATACGACCTTATCCCGGCCGGCGCGCATGCTCAGTTGACCGCGGGCGCTGCCGGTTCACCCCAGCTCGATATCGGTTGACCGCCCTTGGTCGCCACGCGCATATCGTAGAGCGCGAGCGAAGCCTGCAGCTGCCGCATGTCGTTGCAGCGATTGATGATGCCGCCGATATATTGCACGCAGTCGCTGGCGCTGCCCTGTACCGAGCCCGTCGCCCAATCCTTGACGATGCCGTCGGCGCCGACCAGGAAATAGGAAAGCCGGTTGTTCTCAGACACGGTGGAGCTGCCGACCAGGCCGGCGAAATTCGTGCCGGTCTCGGTTTTGGCGGCAGGCGCCATATGCCGGTAGAGCGTCATGCCGTTCGTCAATGGCGTCGCGCCGATCATCGGGCCGTAGGTGGCGTCGGAGCCGGAAAGCCGCGCCATCGGCGACTGGCCGAGATTGGCAATGTCAGTATAGGGTTTGCCCAGCGCATAGCTGGTGAAGGAGCGGTTGGCGGCGTTCTCCGCCTTTTCCGCCACCTGAGAGCAGCCCGCCACGCCGATGGCGAGGCCGATTGATAGAATTGTGATGAAGCGCATGTTTCCCCCTTGCCGGGCACAGCGTGTCCGGAAGCCCCTGTTTCTTACCCCGCCGTATTTGCTATCAGGTTTGGGGGATTTGGGAAGGTGGCGGGGTGGAAGACGCAGGAATGGAGAGGCTCTGCCGTGGCCGCCGCCTTTGCCCTGCCGCCACGCAGCCAAAAAACGCACCGCCGTTACCGGCGTCTGGTGGGAGCGTCACCTCGAACTCCCTCATTCCTGTGCCTGTCACAGGAACCCAGCCACCGCGCGTCTGCGCGGTGAATAATCATCAACGTTGAAACAGAGTCTCTCGCGCCCAAGGACTTGGGCGCACTGGATTCCTGTGACAAGCACAGGAATGAGGGAGAGTGACGTGAACGTCTCCCAACCAATCTTCCCGACATGGGGATATCCGGCAGGCTAGAGGGGATTACACGGCAACGCCTCTCCGCATATTTTTCTCTCCGCGCACCCACGCCCTTCCCTTCCGCCGCAATAGCTTCACAATCAACCGACAGAACGTTCATCCGGGAAACGACAACTAGGGAATGAAACATGGCGCCGAACCTGTCCAAGACTGTTCTGATGACTGCCCTTCTGGCCTTGCCGCTGGCGGCCGCTGCGCCTGTATCGGCGCAGGAGGCGAAGCCGCGCGAAGCGGTGATTTCGGTGACGGGAGATGGCGAATCGTCCATGGCGCCCGACATGGCCGTCGTCACGCTTTCCGTCGTCAAGCAGGCGAAGACCGCCCGCGAAGCGCTCGATGAGAACAACAAGGCGATGAAAGACGTGCTCGGCGCGCTGAAGAGCGGCGGCATCGCCGAGCGCGATCTGCAGACCTCCGGCTTTTCCATCCAGCCGCAATACAACTATCCGCAGCCGGTCGACGGCCAGCAGCAGCAGCCGCAGCTGATCGGCTACCAGACCATCAATTCCATCACCGTCAGGCTGCGCGATCTCGCCAAGCTCGGCCAGGTGATCGACCAGTCCGTCACGCTCGGCATCAATCAGGGCGGCGAGATCCAGTTCACCAACGACAAGCCGGATGCTGCCGTCGAAGAGGCGCGCAAGAACGCCGTCGCCGAGGCGGTCAAGAAGGCGAAGACGCTGAGCGAAGCGGCCGGCGTCAAGCTCGGCCGTGTCATCGAGATCAACGAGAATGAGCCGCGCCCGCTGCCGCAGCCGGCCTATCGCGCCACGATGATGAAGGAAGCCGACGCGGCCGTTCCCGTCCAGGGCGGCGAGACCACCTACCATGTCAGCGTCACAGTGACCTTTGCGATCGAGCATTGAAATGAAGGCGTCTCGCGTCTGCCCCTCATCCGCCTGCCGGCACCTTCTCCCCGTTCTGACGGGGAGAAGGGGATATGCCGCGACCTCTCCGTCCCCCGCGAACCTCCAGCATGGCACGTCCCCTCGCCCCGTTTACGGGGAGAGGGTTAGGGTGAGGGGCAGCCTTTGGGTCCAAACCCGAGGAAAGAGCGCAGCTGCCATCAAACAAGCTCACAAAAAGAAAACCGCCCTTGCCGATCGGGGAGACTGGCAAAGGCGGTTCTGGCCCGCATCGGAGACGAGGCGGTATTCTGCCTAATATCAGCGGCGGCGCAGCGGCGGGCAGCCGCGGACGTTGCCGAAGCTCATTTCGTCGGGGCCGCGGCGGGTCCAGCCCTGGACGATGACGCGGCGCGGGGTGATGTCGACGACGCGGGCGCGGCGCAGGCCGTAATCGCGGGCGAGATCTTCGGCGAGCCTGGGATCACAGCCGCGCGGCCGGCGATCGAAGCTCGGAGGCGGACGGCGGTAATCGCGCGGCGGCTCACGCTCCGGATCGCCGATAATGATACTGAACTGCGCAGCGGCCGGGGCCGCGGTGCTGGCAAGGGTGCCTGTTATCAGCATGGCGGCAAGACCCGCCTTTGCCAGAAACTGCATCATCGAAAAACCTTTCGTTTTAAAGTCGGTGCGGCCAAGCCGCCGTCCCCCCATCACGCCTGAGGCATCTCCGGGAATCACTTATACAGATCAGAGAAGAGACGGCTGAAAGTGTCGCCGTCAAGGCAAAATGGCCGGCAAGCCTCGTATCAGCGCTTGCCGGCCGGGTTCGCAACGCGCCGCGTGTCTTTTTGAAACACAAAGGACGCTGCAGCCCGTTCGGACCGGTTCGTCAGCGGCGGATCAGCGGGCAGCCGCGGACATTGGCGAAGACCATCCTGTCCCAGCCGCGGCGGTCACGCCCGGCAACGACGACGACGCGCGGCGACATGCGGGTGATATGGGCTCTGCGCAGGCCGAAGTCCCGCGCCTTGCGCACCGCATGCATCGGCGAGCAGCCGCGGATCGGGCGATGATATTGCGCCTCGACGATGAAACTCGTCTGCGGCCCGGCGGCAGCGGCCGTGGAGATCGTCGCCGGAATGGATGAAAGGGCAAGCACTGCGGCAAGGCAAGCCTTGGTGAGGAAATGCGTCATCAGCTGTCTCCGTCGATTGGTCTTTGTTTTTTCAACCTCTCCCTGAGGGGATTGTCTCGACAGTAAACGCTGCAAGCTGAATGGCGTTCGAACCGGCCATTCAGTTTGCATTCACAAGAAGATGAGCGGTTTTCGCCCGATGGGAGTCGAGCGACCATTTGCGTCCGGCGCCGCTTTCTCTCAGGAGCCGAGATGCAGCACGATCTCGCGCCGGTGCGGGCGGTCGCGGTGTTCGAAGAGGTAGATGCCCTGCCAGGTGCCGAGCATCAGCCGGCCGCGCGCGACGGGAATGCCGAGCGACACCTGCGTCAGCGCCGCCTTGATATGGGCCGGCATATCGTCCGGCCCTTCGGCCCTGTGTACGACCCAGCCCATCGACGGAACGGAAGCCGGCGGCACGAGGCGGCGGAAGAAGGAAAGAAGGTCGCTGCGCACATCCGGATCGGCATTTTCCTGGATCAGCAGCGAGCAGGAGGTGTGGCGCACGAAGACGGTGAGAAGCCCCTCCTCCCGCCCGGAGGCGCCGACGAAGGCTTCGGCCTGGTCGGTGAATTCGTAAAGGCCCTGGCCGCGGGTGGCCAAGGTGAGGATCGTCTGGGGCACGGGCGCTCTCCGTCTCGCAATGATTTCTCCCGCGAGTTGGCGCGCCATGACGGCCAAGTCAATGGCCGGCTCGGCAGGTGACAGCGCCGGTGTCAGAGCTTCAGCAGCGTCTCGAAACCGCCATAGATCATCCGCTTGCCGTCGAACGGCATCTGCCATTGATCGCCCTTGAGCCGCGGATCGGCCATCACCTTGGCATTGATATCGTCGCGCTCCTGCCGGGACCGATAGGTGATCCAGGAGAAAACCACCACCTCGTCCTCCTTGGCCTGCACGGCGCGGGGAAAGGAGGTCAGCTCGCCATAGGGCACGTCGTCGCCGATGCATTCGACATATTCGAGCGCGCCATATTCCTTCCACAGCGAGCCGGCGAAGGTCGAGAATTTCTTGTAGGCCTCGATATTCTCCCTCGGCACCGCCACGACGAAACCATCGACATAGGACATTGCATGTCTCCTCGATCCATCCTCGTTAAAGCGCGTCGCATCAAATTTTGATTCATGCGACGCGCTTTAACTCTTTGTTTTGATGCATGTCGTTGTCCCGGAACCGCTGCACACTTCCGGGCGACATGCATTAGCGGGAGAGATAGGAGCTCACGAGGTCTGGTCCAGGGGTGGAGCGGCAGGCAGGCTTCTCAGGCAGTCACGGCCCGTTCACCAGCTTGAGGATCAGCTGCTGGATATTGCCGCCATCGCCCATTTCGACCTTGTCGAAGTCACGGCCGCGCTGGCGCTGCCGTGCGGAGATCTCGCCGAGGCGCCGCGTCAGTTCGACCCTGATCTTCTTGCATTCGGGATCGTCGGCAGCGGTCAGGCCGATGCTCGTCGCCTCGATTTCCCTGACCATCTCCTTGATGGTCTCACCATGCACCCGCTCATGCGCCGCAACACCCGATATGAAACCGTCCCAGCTGGTTTTGACGGCCGCCGGCAGCGCGGCCGAGGGCTTGGGCAGCGTATAGGTGATGATGAGCTTCGGCTTGTTGGTCGTGATCACGCAGGCGCTGCCCTGCGGTTCGTATTTCCGCGTCCAGGTGAGCTTGAACGTCGTATGCGCGATCACCCGGCCGGTGACCCCGGCCTTCGGCCCGTGCTCGCCGATCGATTCGTAGAGCGCAGCACCCGACGTGCCCGAGATCGCATAGGGCCGCACCTCTTCCACCGCCTGCCATCCCTCGGCCAGTGCTGCCGCCGGCAGCGAGGCGAAAACCGCCGCCAACATGCAAGATATGAATTTTGCCCTCACGCGCATCCCCGAACAATGTTTTGGCGCGACCCTAACGGGAGCGATCGAAGCTTTCAACGCGTCATTCATCGGGGAACAATTGTCTTCACCGGTGATTTCTCCTCTGACGCGCAGGAAAGAACATGGCTCGCTACTATTTCGATCTGCACAATGGGGAAGGTCCAACGCGCGACGAGCACGGCACCGAGCTGAAATCGCGTGAAGACATTCCAAAAGAGGTGACCCGCATCCTGCTGGATGTGGCCCGCGACGAACTGCCCGCGGGTGATCGCTTGACGATCGCCGTCACCGTCCGCGACGAAAGCGGCGAACCGGTCACGGTCGCCAGCCTCGTCTTCAGCAATGAATGGCTCGACGTCCTGCGATAACGGCTGGCGTCGGCCCGCCTCAGAAGGTACCGGCTTCCGGCGAGGCCATTTCCTCGATGCTGTCGACGCGGTCGGGATAGAAGGCGAGATGGCCCTTGATGTTGCTGACGGCGGCATTCGGCGCCTCATAGGTCCAGACGGCATTCTCGGCGCGTTCGCCGCCCGGAATGATGCTGTAATAGGCGGCGTCACCCTTATAGGGGCAATGGGTGCGGTGATCGGTGCGCTGCAGCAGCGACATGTCGACATCCTTGCGCGGAATATATTGCACCGGCGGATAGGAGGCTTCGCGCAGCGTCAGCGCGTCGCGGCTGTCGGCGATCGTCCTGCCGCCGAGCGTGACAACGACGCGGCAGGGATTGTGCTCGACGGTGATCGGATGGTCCGGCCCGGGGATCTTGATCGATTTATCTGACATGCGGTTGTCTCCAGAAGCGATCGATCCCGGGAAGATAGGGCGGGCAGGCCGCCGGCCCAAGGTGTGAACGCTCCGTCCCGGGCGCGATCCGCTTCAGAATTCGAAACGCGGCGATGCTGCGCTGAGCAGCGCCGCTTTCGGCGCCGCCGGCCAGGCCTTCGCCAGCTGATCCGCGAGCGTTGCCACCAGCCTGCCGATATCCGCCTCGGCCGAGGCATGCAGCGCCTCGGCAACGATCAGCGCCGACCGCGTCGTCTGCCGCACCGCCGATAGCCCGCTCTGCCGGTTCGTCCAGCGCCGCGCATGCGCGCTTCCCCCGCCATCGGCGAAGATCACCTCGTTCGGTTCGGGATGTTCGATGTCGCCGCCGAAGGTCAGATAGGTCTCGTCACCCGTCGCCGGCCGGACCTCGAGATCGCCGGCGATCTTTTCGACATCGAAGACGGCAATGGGAATGGCGAAGGCGAGCGAGACCGCATTGCAGAGGTCGACGAGCGGATGCAGGCGCGGCAGCGCGTGCTCCTGGCGGAAGCGGCGCAGCAGCGCTTCGGAGGCCGAGCGATATTGCGTCGGCTTCAGCCCCATGCGGGAAAAGCCGCGCCGCCAGGCCTGGATCTCCGGAAATTCGCTTTCCTGGGCGCCGTCAAGCCGGGCCTCGGCAATCGCCCCGAAGCTTGTTATCGCCGCCTCGACATCCACATCGGCATCGATGCCGGTGGCATGGAGCGCGCCGGCGCGGAGCGCGGGAAAGGCCTGCCACAGGGCGGCGGAATGGTTGAAACGCATGGGCTATCTCCCCTCGGTCGGTTGGGTTGCGGTGCGATTGCCAGCCAGGCCGAGCCCGAGCACCGCCGCAAGCACGCAGGCAATACCGGCAAGCTGGCTGAAGCCGACCGGCTCGCCGAGAGTGGCGAAGGCGAGCAGGACGGCGGACACCGGCGCGAGCGCGGTAAAAAGCGAGGCTTCCGTGCCGCTCACCCTTTCGGCCCCCGCATACCAGAGCAGGAAGCCGGCGACGGTCGGCACCAGCGCATAATAGCCGACGGCCGCCGCAGCGCTTGCGGAAAAGCCCTGGGCCGAAGGCGCTTCGAAGACGGCCGGAATGACGGCGACGGCAAAGCCGATGCCGGTCATCAGCGTCGATTGGGCAAGCGGCGGAATATCGGCGGTCAGCCGCTTGTTCAGCAGGATGAACAGCCCCTCGCAGACGACCGCCAGCAGGATCAGCGCATTGCCGGCGAGCGACCCGCCGGCCGCATCCGGCGTGAAGGCGATCGAAGACACCCCGGCGGTCGCCAGCGCCACGGCGAGAAGCAGGGCGGGCTGCGGCCGCTCGCCGAGCAGCAGGATGGAAATTGCCGCCGAAACCACCGGCAGCGTGCCGATGATGACGCCGGCATCGGCCGCCGAGGTCAGGCTGAGGCCGGAGATCAGCAGCGTCGTATAGCCGACGCTGCCGGCCCCGGCCTGGATGAGGAGGATCAGGCGGTCACGGCGGGAGAGCTTCGGCAGGCGCACGCCGGTTGCCCGCATCAGCACGAGAAAGACGGGGAAGGCGAGCGCGAAGCGCGCGGCGGTGGCGGTAAACGGCGGCAGGCCGGCGGCGATGAGTTTGCTCGCAATGACCGTGCTTCCGACCGTCAGCATGGCCAGCGTCAGATAAATGTAACCTTGAACCTGTCTCGACATTCCGCATCTCCGATTGGATGCGCCGAGGAAACAGCAGGGGCCGGTTGCGGTCTTGAACGAAATTGCAGGGCGGAGACGGCGCCTCGGCCAGCCCCGTCCTTCGAGGCCCCTTGCGGGGCACCTCAGGATGAGGCTGGAGAGCGGTCGCAGCCCGCGGCACCCACGATCAGCCCTCATCCTGAGGTGCTCGAGCAGTCTTGAAGGCAACCGCGGCCTTCCAGAGAGCCTCATCCTGAGGTGCCCCGCAGGGGCCTCGAAGGACGAGGCGGGTGCTCCGACGTTCGATGAATGCAAGAAGCGGCGTTGAGCGGCCCTTCGAGGCTTCGCCCTCACGGGCTACGCGCCTCAGGATGAGGGGCGTTGGAGGGTGCCGCGCCCTTAACCGTGGACGGCAGGAGGATCACAGAAAAGCGCCGGCATAGAGCCGCGGCGACAGGCCGTATTTGCGCACGAAGACGCGCGTCATGTGGCTCTGGTCGGCAAAGCCGCTGGCAAAGGCCGCCTCCGCAAGCGGCGTGCCCTGAGCGATCAGCCGGCGGGCGCGATGGATGCGGGCCTGGAGGAGATAGGCATGCGGCGTCAGCCCCGTCGCCTTGGCAAAGCCGCGCAGCACCTGGAAGCGGCTGAGGCCGCTTTCGGTGGCGAGATCGGCAAGCGAGACGGCGGCAAGAGGATCGTCGTCGATCAGATCCCGCGCCGCGCGGATGGAGGCCGGCACCGGCGGCCGCTCCTGGCGATCGCCCCGTTCCCGCATGACATCGGCGACGAGCTGCAGCAGCAGCTGCTCTGAGAGCAGCCCGTCGGCTGCGCTGGCGGTGACCGCGCCAAACAACATCTCGAAGCGGGCGGCGATCGCGCCATTGCGGATGACCGGATGGGGGATTTCCTGCCGCCCTGCCCCGCCGCCGATCTCCCGCGACAGGCCGGCGACGATCTCGGGATCGAAATAGAGGATGCGCCACGATCTGCCTGCGCCGATCGGCGCGCCGTCATGCACCTCGTTCGGATTGACGGTGATGATGTCGCCGGCCGCAGCCTCGACCATGCCGCGCCCGCTCAGCGACTTCTGCGCCCCCGACGAGACGAGGCCGATGCCGAACTGCTCATGCGTGTGCCGGCTGAAGCTGTGATGCGTTGCCGCTTCCACCGCTTCGACGCCGGCCAGCGCCGAGCGCAGCATCCTGAACTGATTTTTCGCCATCATCCGTCCGCAGATCCGATGCCGGCCATCTTGCCAGCCGGATGGAGCGGGCGCAACGCTTGGCAAGCGCCGCGCGTCTTTCAAGCGTCAGAAGAACTCGTCGAGCAGCTGGTAATAATCGAGGCGCGCCGGATCCGGCGCCGTCAGCCCGTAACGATCGAGGAAGGGCTGCACCAGCGCCGCGCCGAAATTATAGGCGATGCTGCGGCAGGCGAGCGCAATATCCTGATAGCGGTCGGCGACGCCGAGACGGCTGCAATCGATATAGCCGGAGAATTGGCCGCCGGAGGCGACGAAATTGGGCAGGCAGGCATCGCCATGGGTGACGACGAGGTCCTCACGGTCCGGCCGCCGGCCTTCGAGTTCGGCAAACAATGTTTCGGCGCTCTTTCCGAGCCGCGTCTCGTCGAAATCGGTCTCGTCGACGATCCCGGCCTGCATGCGCGCCCTTGCGGTCGGCAGGCGCTTTTCCAGACGATGATCGAACGGGCAGGAGGCGATCGGCAGGTGATGGAGATCGGCAAGTGCGGCCGCCAGCAGTTCGACACGCGCAAGCGGCGTCAGCGCCGATGCGCTGGCGAGATCGGTTCCCGGCAGGGCGCCGATCAGCAGCCAGTCGCGCTCGCCGTCGCTTTCCCGGGCGATGACGTCGGGACACGGCAGGCCGGCGGCCTTGAGCCAGCCGAGCCGGGCGGCTTCATCGGCAAGCTCGCCGAACGGCCCCGCCGCCTCGACCTTCAGATAGAGGGCCGGCAGGCCCTCGCCTTCCAGCCGGAAGACGCTTGCCGCGGAACGGCCGAGCGCATCGCGCTCGAACCGGTAGCCGGAGAGCCGCTCGCCAAGCGCTGCCGGCAATGTGTTGGAAAATGTCAATGCAGCGTTTCGGCGGGTGCGGCTTCGATGAGGATCTCGAAGGCCTCTTCGAGCGCCGCCACCAGAATATCGGTCAGCTCGTCGCCCTTGTTTTCCAGGAACAGCGCGCTGACGGCTTCGTCCTGACGCTCCAGAAAACGCTCGATCTCGTTCGACATATCATTGTCCCTTCTTCGCCGTACCATCACGGCCATAGGGAGAGGCTAGATGCGGTTGCTTGCGTGTGGCTGGTTGCGGGCGGGAAAGATCACGGCGCGCTTTAGTCATCAATATCATACTTCGAATACTGGCTGCGGGGGATCGGCCCACCGACCTGGTGGGCAAAGGACATCACTTTGGTAGCTCCCTCGTCCACCTCGCAGCGGAAACGAACTTGGAACCAGCCCTTGGCTGTGCCAAAGGCTGCATCCTTCACATCGAGAATGGTACCGGCGCGCAACCCGAAACTCGGCAATGCGAGCGGAAAATAGGCCGGCGAACCGTGAACAAGCTGGCCCTGAAGCTCAGTGGTGCAGAGCGTGGCCACTCGCTGTTTGCGTGAAAGCCCATCCATCGCGGTTTGCGCAAACAAGTTGCCGTCTGCGGCCCGTGAAAACAGCGTTTTTGCCTCGAGCAGATCCTTGGTGTCGGGCAGCGTTTTCGGCTTCTCAGCGCTCTTCTGCTCAGGCGGCTTGGCCTGTTCGAAGGTGGTATTGGCTTCGCCGGACGCTTCTGTCGGCGGTCCGTTGCGCTCCGGAGAAACGTCCATGACAGCCACTTCCGGAAGCTTCACATCATCCGGTACGGGTTTTGATGGGGGCGTCTCAGCTTTCGGCTGTTCCGCAACCGCCTTCGCCGGCACCTGCTCTGATGCTCGATCGCGCTGCGGCACAGTTGTCGCCGGTTTTCTTTCACCCTCGGAAGAATTTCCCGCCAGGAATTTTTCAGGGCCGCTATTTTTGTCCCCGAACTCGGTGACAGGGTTGAGCGTCGGCATCGGCCTCGGTTTAGCTTGCTCGGAAGCCTTCTTTGCCGGCGGCGGAGGAGGAGGCGGTGGAGGTGGCGGTTGCTTCTTCGCCTGTTCCGGCGGCTTCGGCTCCGGCGGTTTTTCCTCGGGCTTTTTCTCTTCCGGCTTCTTCTCCTCCGGCGGCGGAACGAGCTCCACCTTCACGCTCTCGTCTTCAGGAGGCTTCGGCTCGATCTTCGGCAGCCCGAAAATGAGCAGGGCGATGAGCGGCACATGCAGAAGCACGGACGCGCCGACACCCCAGCCGATTTCAGGCCGCTGTTTTGCCGCTTCATGCGCTTCTGCCGGTTCGACGTCTTCTTCTGTCACAGCAGCGATGTGGCCTTTAAAGCCGGCGGCATCAAGCCACAAAAGCAAAAAACCGCGTGATCGCCGCCGCAACGATTGGCCGGCAGGCCGTCATCATTCAGCGCCCCGCGGTCTCCGGAGAGCCGTGCCTTGATATCAGAACTGGTTTGAGCGGTCGTCAGCCGAGCGAGCCGATGAGATCCCGATAGGCAGCCTCCGGGAACGCCTTCAGCGTTTCGGTGCGGACATTGCCCGCCATGGCGAGCGACAGCGTAAAATGCGCCATCACCGCGTCGTCGGGCGCCTCGCAGACGGCGACCATGTCGTGTCCGCCCATCGTCAGATAGAACTGGTTGATGGAACCGCCGACGCCGGCGAGCAGTTTCTTCGCCGCGTCCAGCCGTTTTGTCGAGTCGCGAACAGTACGGATGCCTTGGTCAGTCCAATCGATCAAAAGAATGTAAGTGGTCATGTCGCACCTCCCGACGGAGGATCGCTCACGCAGGCATACGATCTCGCGTGTGTCGCGATCGATCCTTTCCCCGTGGCCGGATTATAGCCCTGTCACCAGACAGGGACAAGAAAGCCGCCGGGATCATTGGTGTTAATCACAAAAGCAAAAGCCGGGCACGAGGCCCGGCTTTCCCAATCGGAATGACGTCGAAACCTCAGCTGTCGAGGAACGAGCGCAGCTTGCAGTTTCTTAGCTGTCCAGAAAGCTTCTCAGCTTTCTGGAGCGGCTCGGATGCTTGAGCTTGCGCAGCGCCTTCGCTTCGATCTGGCGGATGCGTTCGCGGGTGACCGAGAACTGCTGGCCGACTTCTTCGAGCGTGTGGTCGGTGTTCATGCCGATGCCGAAGCGCATGCGCAGCACGCGTTCTTCGCGCGGCGTCAGCGAGGCGAGAACGCGGGTGGTCGTTTCGCGCAGGTTCGCCTGGATTGCCGCGTCGATCGGCAGCAGCGCATTCTTGTCCTCGATGAAATCGCCGAGATGCGAATCCTCTTCGTCACCGACCGGGGTTTCGAGCGAGATCGGCTCCTTGGCGATCTTGAGGACCTTGCGGACCTTTTCGAGCGGCATGGCGAGCTTTTCGGCCAGTTCTTCCGGCGTCGGCTCGCGGCCGATCTCGTGCAGCATCTGGCGCGAGGTGCGGACGATCTTGTTGATCGTCTCGATCATGTGCACCGGAATGCGGATCGTGCGGGCCTGGTCGGCGATCGACCGGGTGATCGCCTGGCGAATCCACCAGGTCGCATAGGTCGAGAACTTGTAGCCGCGGCGGTATTCGAACTTGTCGACCGCCTTCATCAGGCCGATATTGCCTTCCTGAATGAGGTCGAGGAACTGCAGGCCGCGGTTCGTGTATTTCTTGGCGATGGAGATGACGAGGCGAAGGTTCGCTTCGACCATTTCCTTCTTGGCGATGCGCGCTTCGCGCTCGCCCTTCTGCACCATGTGGACGATGCGGCGGAATTCCGAAATCGAAATGCCGGTCTCGGTCGCCAGATTCTGGATCTCCTGGCGGATGTCGCGGATCGTCGTGTTTTCGCCCTTGGCGAATTCCTTCCAGCCGCGGGCGGCCAGATTGCCGATCGACTTCATCCAGTTCGGATCGAGCTCGGCGCCCTGATACTGTTCCAGGAAGCTGTCGCGCTTGACGCCGTAGGATTCGGCCAGACGCAGCAGGCGGCCTTCGTTGGAGACGAGGCGCTTGTTGATGTCGTAGAGCTGCTCGACCAGGGCGTCGATGCGGTTCTGGTTGAGCGACAGCGACTTGACGGCCTTGATGAGCTCATCCTTGAGCTCCTTGTAGCGGCGCTCCTGGGCGGTCGACAGCGTGCCGGATGCCGACAGGCGCTGCTCGACCTGCTGGTCCTGCAGCTTGCGCAGCTTCTTATAGGTCTCGGCGATCGTATCGAGCGTCTCCATCACCTGCGGGCGAAGCTCGGCTTCCATCGCCGCCAGCGAGAGGTTGGATTCGTCCTCGTCCTCTTCCTCCTCTTCGGGAGGCAGGCCTTCGCCGCCGACATCGGTGATGTCGTCGTCGCCGGAACGGGCGCGGCGGGTCTTTTCCTTCTCCTCGGCGGCCTTGCGGTCGGCCTCGATCTTCTCGGGGCTCTGGAACTGCGGCGCCGCCTTGGCCTCAGGGCCGGAATAGGTGGTTTCGAGATCGATGATCTCGCGCAACAGCGTCGTGCCTTCGTTGAGTTCGTCGCGCCAGATGATCAGCGCCTGGAAGGTCAGCGGGCTCTCGCAGAGGCCCGCGATCATCGTCTCGCGGCCGGCCTCGATGCGCTTGGCGATGGCGATTTCGCCCTCGCGGGAGAGAAGCTCCACCGAGCCCATCTCGCGCAGATACATGCGCACCGGATCGTCGGTGCGGTCGGTCGGCTCTTTCTTCTTGGCGGTCGCAAGCGCTGTGCCGCCGGAAGGCGCGAGTTCGCCGCCTTCGCTGTCCTCGTCGCCGCCGGCATCATCGTCATCGCCGCCGCCGGAAGCGCCGGCTTCCTCGGCTTCTTCGTCCTCGATGACGTTGATGCCCATGTCCGAAAGCATCGACATCGTGTCTTCGATCTGCTCGGACGTCACTTCCTCGGACGGCAGAACGGCGTTCAGCTCATCCATCGTCACATAGCCGCGCTTCTTGGCGGCCTTGATCATCTTCTTGACCGCGTCGTCGGAAAGATCGAGAAGAGGGCCGTCGCTTGCGCCGTCGCGTTCGACTTCCGCGTCTTCGTTCTCTTTGACCTTGGTTGCCATTTATATCGTCGCCTTCCTGACGCTATCCAATCTCGCTACGGTGAATGGGCCGCCTCAGGGCTGGACGCGTCGCGCGCGCCGCCCTAGAATCACCTTTGCCCACCTAACGGGATGACATTTAAAGCCTGATTAACCACGATCGCCGGCACCGGACAGCAAAGCTTTTTTGCTTTTGGATTTCCGGCCATGGTTGCGCGATCCGCCTTGACCCAGTTCACCGTTTCAACAAGTCGAACGGTGATTCCCACATTTTTTGTTCTCGTCAAGCTTTTCCAGAAAAAAAGCTCACGAATCATCGGAAAAAGCCTTATCCACAGGCTTTGAACCGCGGCTGCGATTGCGAACCTTATTTAAGAAGCGTCGAACAAAAGACAAGGGCAGCATGGATTTTGCCCGCCGCAGCGGTTGTTTCGGCCGTTTTTGCAGTTTTGACGGCAGTCTATATTCCCCGGCTCCGGGCAGGCGCTCTGTCTCTAATGCGCGGCCCCGTCATAGGCCGTCACCTTCAGAGCGCCGAGATCGATCGCGGGAATGCAGCGCAGATTGATCGACGCCATGGCAGCGCCGTTCGGACCTACCGCCTCGCCGAAGGGCGCAATACCGCACGTGGCGCAGAAGTGATGGCGGATGACATGCCTGTTGAAAGTATAGGTCGAGATGTTCTCGTTGGGCGTCTTCAGCACCAGCTTCTCGCGCGGCACGAAGGCCAGAAGCCCGCCGCGCCGGCGGCAGAGCGAACAATTGCAGTCGAGCGCCTCGCTGAACTCGCCCTCGACCTCGACCTCGAAACCGATATTGCCGCAATGGCAGCTTCCTTCATAAATCATCTCGTCCTCCTCACTTCCAATCCATGACGACTTTGCCGGAGTTGCCCGACCGCATCGCCTCGAAGCCCTCGCGGAAATCGTCGATCTTGATGCGATGGGTGATAAGGGGTGCGAGATCGAGGCCGCCCTGGACGAAGGCGATCATCTTGTACCAGGTCTCGAACATCTCGCGGCCGTAAATGCCCTTGAGATTGAGCATCTTGAAGATCACCTTGTTCCAGTCGATCTCGAAGCCCGCCGGCGCAATGCCGAGAATGGCGATCTTGCCGCCATTGTTCATCTTGTCGATCATGTCGCGGAAGGCGGGTGCAGCGCCCGACATTTCCAGCCCGACGTCGAAGCCCTCGGTCATGCCGATCGCCTTCATCACGTCGGCGAGATTTTCCTTCGAGGCATCGACGACGTGGTCGATGCCGAGCTTGCGCGCCAGCGCCAGCCGATGCGGATTGATATCGGTGATGACCACCTTGCGGGCGCCGGAACGCTTGGCGACCAGCGCCCCCATGATGCCGATCGGCCCGGCGCCGGTAACGAGCACGTCCTCGCCGACGAGATCGAAGGAGAGCGCGGTATGCACGGCATTGCCGAACGGATCGAAGATCGCGGCGATCTCATCGGAAATATCGTCCGGGATCGGCACGACATTGCTTTCCGGAATGCAGACGAACTCGCCGAACGAACCCGGCCGGTTGACGCCGACGCCGAGCGTGTTGCGGCAGAGATGCCCCCTGCCCGCCCGGCAGTTGCGGCACTTGCCGCAGACGATATGCCCTTCGCCGGAAACCCGCTCGCCGACATGATAGCGGGTGACCGCCGAGCCGATCTCGGCGATCTCGCCGCAAAATTCATGGCCGACGACCATCGGCACCGGAATGGTCTTCTGCGCCCACTGGTCCCAGTTCCAGATATGGACGTCGGTGCCGCAGATCGCCGATTTCTTCACCCGGATCAGCACATCGTTCGGCCCGACCTCCGGCACCGGCACATTCTCCATCCAGAGCCCGACCTCGGGCTTCGATTTGACCAGCGCCTTCATCATGTTCGACATATCTGTATCCCTTGGTCAGTGCCTGTTTCGGCCCCTCATCCGCCTGCCGGCACCTTCTCCCCGCCAGCGGGGCGAAGGAGATATGCCGCACCGGCTTCGTCAATCCTCGACGCTGCGTTTGGCACGTCCCCTCGCCCCGTTTACGGGGAGAGGGTTAGGGTGAGGGGCAATCCCTCATCCTCAAATCACGCCCAATTCCCGCCCTGCCTCGGCAAAGGCCGCAATCGCCCGCTCGACATCCTGCCTCGAATGCGCGGCCGACATCTGCGTGCGGATGCGGGCCTGGCCCTTGGGCACGACGGGGAAGGAAAAGCCGATCACATAAATCCCCTTCTTCAGCATCAGACCTGCCATGTCCTGGGCAAGCTTGGCGTCGCCGAGCATGACCGGAATGATCGGATGGCCTTCGCCGGCGAGCGTGAAGCCGAGCTTGGTCATCTCGGTGCGGAAGAGATCGGCATTGTCGGAAAGGCGCTTGCGCAAGGCATCGCCATTTTCGATCAGATCGAACACTTTCAGCGAGGCAGCGGCAATAACCGGCGCCAGCGTGTTCGAGAACAGATAGGGGCGCGAGCGCTGCCGCAGCCATTCGACGACCTCGGCTTTTGCCGCGGTATAACCGCCCGAGGCGCCGCCAAGCGCCTTGCCGAGTGTGCCGGTGATGATGTCGATCCGGCCCTCGACGCCGCAATGTTCGGGCGAGCCGCGGCCGTTTTTGCCGACGAAGCCGACCGCATGGCTGTCATCGACCATGACCATGGCGCCGTATTTCTCGGCGAGATCGCAGACGCCGCGCAGATTGGCGATGATGCCGTCCATCGAAAAGACGCCGTCGGTGGCGATCAGCTTGAAGCGGCTACCTTCAGCCTTCTTCAATTCTTCTTCGAGCGCCGCCATGTCGTTATTGGCATAGCGGAAGCGCTTGGCCTTCGACAGCCTGACGCCGTCGATGATCGAGGCGTGGTTCAGCGCATCCGAGATGATCGCGTCCTCCTCGGAAAGCAGCGTCTCGAACAGACCGCCATTGGCGTCGAAGCAGGAGGAATAGAGGATCGTGTCTTCCATGCCGAGGAAAGCGGAAATCCGCGCTTCGAGCTGCTTATGCTCCTCCTGGGTGCCGCAGATGAAGCGCACCGAGGCCATGCCGTAGCCGTAACGGTCGAGCGCCTGCTTGCCGGCCTCGGCCAGTTCCTCATTGTCGGCCAGACCAAGATAATTGTTGGCGCAGAAATTCAGCACCCGTTCGCCGGTGGAAATCGCAATTTCGCCCGCCTGCTTGGAGCTGATGACCCGTTCGGACTTATAGAGCCCGGCATCCTTCAACGCCGAAATCTCGGTGCGAAGATGGGAGAGAAATGGCGAGGTCATGGGCGGCCCTTCCTGATGTTTTTTATAGCTTCCGGGTTAGCATATCGCCGCCGGCTTGTCTTGTTCAGCGCCGGGCCGAGATCGAGAAGAACACCGGCCGATCCGCTCAGTCGTCATGCGCCAGGATGATCTCCAGGAAGGCGTCGCCATAGCGCTCGAGCTTTGCCTGACCGACGCCGGATATGGCGAGCAGCTCCTTGCGGCTGCGCGGCCGTTCGGTGGCAAAGGCAATCAGCGTCGTATCGGGAAAGACGACATAGGGCGGCACGCCGAGCGATTTGGCGATCGCCATGCGCTCGGCCCGCAACGCCTCGAACAGGCTGCCGTCAGCGCCAGACAGCGCCGATTTGCGCTCGCTGCGCTCCACCTTCTTCGTGCGCCGTTCCGAGGCAGGCCGGTCCTTGCGGAAGAATACCTGTCGCTCGTGCTTGAAGACGGCGCGCGCATCCGGCTCCAGTTTAAGCGCCCCATAGGCATCGTGATCGACCCGGATCAGCCCCATGGCGAGCAGCTGCCGGCAGACGGATTGCCAGGTCCGCGCCGGAATGTCCTTGCCGGCGCCGAAGACGGGCATATCGACATGGCCGAAACGCTCGGTCTTCTCGTTGACATTGCCGACGAGCACATCAATGACGTGGCCGGCGCCGAAACGCTCGCCGGTGCGATAGACGGCGGCCAGCGCCTTGATCGCTGCTTCCGTGCCCTCCCAGGTCTCGACCGGCTTCAGGCAGGTGTCGCAATTGCCGCATTGGCCGGCATGGGATTCCCCGAAATGGGCCAGGATCGCCTGCCGGCGGCAGGAGGCGGTCTCGCAGATCGCCAGCAAGGCATTGAGCTTGGCGCGCTCGACCCGCTTGATCTCCACGGCGGCATTGCCCTCGTCGATCATCCGGCGGCGCTGAATGACGTCGGCCATGCCATAGGCCATCCAGACCTCCGACGGCAGGCCGTCGCGGCCGGCGCGCCCGGTCTCCTGGTAATAGGCCTCGACCGAACCCGGCAGGTCGAGATGGGCGACGTAACGCACATTCGGTTTGTCTATGCCCATGCCGAAGGCGACGGTGGCAACCAGGCAGAGGTTCTCTTCCTTCAGAAAGGCATCCTGATTGGCGTCACGAAGCGCTCGGTCCATGCCGGCATGATAAGGCAGTGCACGAACCCCCTGCCCGTTCAGCCAGTCGGCCGTGTCCTCGACCTTGGCGCGCGACAGGCAGTAAACGATGCCGCTGTCGCCCTTATGGTCCGACAGGAAGCGCAGAAGCTGCTGGCGCGGCTGATCGCGCTCGACGATCTCATAGCTGATGTTCGGCCGGTCGAAGCTGGTGGTGAAGATCTCGGCAGAATCCAGCCCCAGCCGCTCGACGATATCGTCGCGGGTATGCGGATCGGCCGTTGCCGTCAGCGCTATTCTGGGCACACCGGGATATTGCTCGCCGAGCCGGCCGAGCTCACGATATTCCGGCCGGAAATCATGGCCCCATTGGGAGACGCAATGGGCCTCATCAATGGCAAACAGCGCGATCTTCTCGTTGGCGATCAGCTCGCGGAATCCGTCGGTCAGGATGCGCTCCGGCGTCACATAGAGAAGGTCGAGCTTGCCGCCCGAAAGCGCGCGGCGAACCTCGATAAACTCCTCGCGCGACAGCGACGAATTGAGTGCGGCGGCGCGGATGCCGAGCTGCTTCATCGCCTCCACCTGATCGCGCATCAGCGCAATCAACGGCGAAACGACGATGCCGACGCCCTCGCGGCAGAGCGCCGGGATCTGGAAGCACAGCGATTTGCCCGCTCCTGTCGGAAAGAGCACCACCGCATCGCCGCCTGACACGACGTGCTCGACCACCTGCTGCTGCTTGCCGCGAAAGGAGGAGTAGCCGTAGATCTGCTTCAACACTTCGAGCGGCGAGCGACCGGCGGAAAACAGCGCATCGGCAGCGGAAAAGCCAGCTTCGTTCCGTTCGGTCAGCGACATCAGTGGTTCGCCGCTCCTTTGACGCGGCCGGACAGCACACCAAAGCCGTCGATGATCGCCTCCTGGTTCTCGAGGCGCACACCTTCCAGATGCACTTCCTGCTGGGCCCGTATCAGCTGAACGATCGCCTCGCCGTCGCCGGCTTCGGTGGCCAGCGCAATCTCGCGTTCGAGCTCCATCTTCTGCCGGCGTAGCGCCTTTGCCCGTTTGTGGAAGGCGAGCGCCTGGCGATAACCCTCACGCGCATCTTCCATCGCCGCCTCCTCGGTCGCCGTCCAGAGCCGGGCATTGCGCACCTGCTGGTCGAGGCTCTTGATCAGCGGGCCGAAGCCTTCGAATTCCAGCCGTTCGGTCAGATAGTCACGCGTCAGATGCGGGCCGGCAACGGCGGCCGCTGCGCCAAGCACCGCCGACCAGAGCCGTTGCAGCTCGCGGCTGTCATATTCGATCGCGGCGATCTCGTCATAATCGTCGATCATCAGCGCCGGATGATTGACGATGGTGAGCGCCAGCACGCTTTCGCGCAGCGCCGTATTGTCCCGGTGGCCGCGCACGGGGCCCGAGCGGGCAAGCCGGTCGGAAATCAGGCTCGGGCTTTTCGGCCCTGCCTTACCGGGATTATCGCGGCCCGCCCGGGAATTGCCGCCGAAACCGCGCCGCTCGCTATTATTGCGGTTCTGGAACTGCGGCTGGAAGAAGGCGTTCAGCCGGTCGCGAATATCCTGCTGGTAATGACGGCGCACATTCTCGTCGGCGATGACGGCCACAAGCTGCTTCAGCCGCGCCTCGAGCTCGGCGCGCGCCTCGGGCGTATCGAACTTGCCGGTATTGATCTCCCGGCTCCACAGCATCTCCGAAAGCGGCTTTGCCTGGCTCATCACCTTGTCGAAGGGCGCACGGCCCTCATCGCGCACGAGATCATCAGGGTCTTTGCCGTCGGGCAGCAGCGCGAAGCGGACGGAGCGGCCGGGCTTCAGATGCGGCAACGCCAGTTCAGCGGCGCGATTGGCCGCACGGATGCCGGCGCCGTCGCCGTCGAAGCAGAGCACCGGTTGCGGCACCATCTTCCAGAGCAGCTCGAGCTGGTTTTCGGTAAGCGCGGTGCCGAGCGGCGCAACGGCGTTCTCGACGCCGGCCTGATGGAGCGCGATCACGTCCATATAGCCTTCGACGGCAATGATGGTGCCGCTGGCATTGTCGTCCTGCTGATCGCCGCGGCCAGGCCCCTGGATCGCGCGGCGCGCGCGGGCGAAGTTGTAGAGCACATTGCCCTTGTGGAAGAGCTCCGTCTCGTTGGAATTCAGATATTTCGCCGGCGCGTCTGATGACATGGCGCGGCCGCCGAAGGCGATCACCTTTTCCCGCGACGAAAGGATCGGAAACATGATGCGGTCGCGGAAGCGATCGTAGGAAACCGGCACATTTTCATGAACGACGAGGCCGCAGGCTTCGATCTGCTCCTTGGAGACGCCCTTGCCGGCAAGGAATTCCTTGAGTGCATTGCGGCTGTCGGGCGCATAGCCGAGGCGAAAGGTCTCGATGGTGCGCCCCGTCAGCCCGCGATCACGCAGATAGGCGCGCGCCTTGGCGCCATTGGCGGTCTGCAGCTGGTCCTGGAAGAAGGCCGTCGCCATTTCCATGACGTCGATCAGCGAGCCGCGCTCCTTCTCGCGCTTTTCCATGACAGGATCGGCAAGCGGCATCGGCACGCCGGCCATATCGGCGATCTGCTGCACCGCCTCGGGAAAACTCAGGCCTTCGAGCTCGGTGAGGAAGCGGAAATGGTCACCGGTGACGCCGCAGCCGAAGCAGTGATAGCGGCCCTTCCGGTCCTCGCAGTGGAAGCTCGGTGATTTCTCGCCGTGGAACGGGCAGCAGGCCCAGTAATCGCCGCGTGACACGTTGGTCTTGCGCTTGTCCCAGCTCACACGGCGCGCGATCACGTTCGAAATTGGAACGCGGTCACGGATCTCATCGAGAAAGGTGTTGGAAAAGCGCATTTATACCTCTTGGCCAGCCTCCATATAAGCTGCTTTGCCGCGCCATGCCACGAAACTTGTCAGGAAAACCCGCTATTCACAGGCAAGTGCACGCCTCCCTGATTGCGTCGCTTATCCAATCAAAAACACGTTATCGCCCCTGCGACAGGGGTGCGACATTATTGTCTTCGGGGAACCAGAATTCCGCCGTCGCGCAAGCTTCGGCAAAGGCGGCCATCTCCCATGTGCCTCAAATAAATCGTTTGAAAACAAATTATTATCACCCTCTATCACGGTCCGCTCTGCTCTTTGCAGCGCCATCCGAGCCTCCGCTTCGACATCTCCAAAACCGACATTTTCGGCAATCATTATTTTTTTGTAATTTGAACAGCCCGCCGCCCCGCAATAAGTTCGATCTCAACAAAGCGATCCCCGAGCGAAGCACCATCCCTACCCCCGGCGCCGCTTCGCAAGGGTGCCTTTGCAAATAGCCTCCGGCTTGGGCTTCGGCCCTGCGTGCCGGCGGAAGCAAAGTGCAAGAAGGCAGGAGCGCCCCCAGCTCCTGCCTTCTTAATTTTTTGGCTTGCCCTGATACAAATTCCCTTTTGAAATTAACCGATTATTGACAAAACCGTTGACATCAGGCGCGTGCGTGAAGGAAGTATGCGCCGAATTTCCTGGACTCCTTCCCCATGGCCTTTACCGCTGAAACTCTTGCAGCAGACGATCGCTTTCTCGCGGCAATCCTCCACTGCGCCGATCAGATGCTCACGATCTATCGTGAGAGCCCGCGCATCGCCTCGATTTTCGCCGCACAGCAGCGCTGGCTGATGGCCCATGCCGGCTTTGCGCTTCATTATGGCCATCCCGACTATGAAAAGAGCGGCCTCTATTCCGGCCGCTTCATCGATTTTGCGGTCAAGAACGACATCGCCAGCCGCAACACGGCAGCGGCCTTCATGCAGGAAATGCTGGCCTATCGCTTCCTGCGTCCGGCTCCTGGTGCCGACAAGCGCACACGCTATCTGGAACCCACCGAAATCGCCGAGCAGCATTTCACCCGATGGCTCGTCACCCACATGATGATCCTCGACAGCCTCGACGGCGGTAAGCGCGCCGACAGGATCGCCGCCGATCCCGTGGCGATGATGGCAGCGATCCAGCCGCGCATCGCAAAAGCAATCATCGGAAGCCAGGCGGTGCGCAGTCCGGGCCCCACCTTCAACCTCTTCAACTGGGCAAATTCCGGCGGGCTGGTGATGGACTACCTGATCTCACGCCTTCCCGAATTTCCCCGGACGGCCGAGCGCGTCGCGGTCGGCCCCCTGTCGCTGCGGGAAATCCGCGACCAGTTCATGATATCGAACACGCACCTGAAGCGGCTTCTGACGCAGGCCTCAACCATGGAAAGCGTCGGCTGGACCGAACCGTCCCGCAAGGGCGACTTCTGGCTGTCGCGCCGCTTCATCCTTGAATACTGGAATTATCAGGCTGCGAAATTCGCCATCGTCGACGCCGCCGCCGAGGCGGTGCTCGGACCTGCGGTCCTGATCGAACCGCAGGCAAGACGCGTGGTCTGAATTAGAGCATGTCTCGCAAAAGTGTGCAGCGGTTTTGCGATAAAGACATGCGTGAAAACAAAGACCTAAAGCGTGACAAGCGAATCAAAGATCGCGACACGCTTTAGTTCAACAGTTCCTTGACGGTCGCGGACGCCTTGGCGAAATCCATCTGGCCGGCATAACGCTCCTTGAGCGCGGCCATCACCTTGCCCATGTCCTTGGCGCCGACGGCACCGGTCTCGGCGATGATCGCCGAAACGTTGGCGCGCACTTCGCTCTCCGAAAGCTGCTTCGGCATGAAATCCTGGATGACGGTGATTTCGGCGCGCTCCTTGGCGGCGAGTTCCGGCCGGGAATTCTCCTCGTAGATCTTTGCCGATTCGTCGCGCTGCTTCACCATCTTGGCGAGAATCTGCAGGATCTCGTCGTCGCTCGCCTGCTCCTTGCCGGCGCCACGATTGGCGATATCGCGATCCTTGATTGCGGCCTGAATCAGCCGGACGGTGGAAAGCCGCTCCGAATCCTTGGCCTTCATCGCCTCTTTCAGCTGGGTGGCGAGTTGATCGCGCAGCATGGTCTTTTCTCCTGATTTGATGCCGCTTCATAAACCACGCTGATGCGGGGGATCAAATAAATTGCGCGATCGGCGCGATAAAGCGCAGGAAAACGGCCGCAATCCCGGTTACAAAGATTGACGCTCAGCGATTGCGTGGCTATCTACCGCCACCTGCACCAAAATTCGTGATCAGGCCTGAAGCGCGCGGTATTGCCGCGTCCACACGCCTGCGAGATCAAATGGCAGCGAGCGCGGCAACGCGCATCGGCCGCCGGAAACGGGATGAAGATGACCGCGACAGCACCCTGGACAATCGAAAAGCCGACCGCCCTGCTCGTTCTTGCCGACGGCACGGTGATCGAAGGCAAGGGCATCGGCGCCACCGGCAAGGTCCAGGCCGAGGTCGTCTTCAACACGGCGCTGACCGGCTACGAAGAGATCATGACCGACCCTTCCTACCTCGGCCAGATCGTCACCTTCACCTTTCCCCATATCGGCAATATCGGCACCAACGATGAGGACATCGAAGATCTGACGCCTGCCGCCCGCCACGGCGCCGTCGGCGTCATCTTCAAGGCCGACATCACCGAACCCTCGAACTACCGCGCCGCCAAACATCTCGACCAGTGGCTGAAGGCGCGCGGCATCATCGGTCTCTGCGGCATCGACACCCGCGCACTGACCGCCTGGATCCGCGAGAACGGCGCTCCGAACGCAGTGATCGCCCACGATCCGAACGGCGTCTTCGACATCGAGACGCTGAAGGCCGAAGCCAAGGCCTGGAGCGGCCTCGAAGGCCTCGACCTCGCCAAGATCGCGACCTCGGGCCAGTCCTCGCAATGGACCCAGACGCCGTGGATATGGAACGAAGGCTACGGCGAGCTCGGTGCGGCCGATGCCAAGTATCACGTCGTCTGCCTCGACTACGGCGTCAAGCGCAACATTCTGCGCCTGTTTGCCGGCCTCGACTGCAAGGTGACCGTCGTGCCGGCGACAACGAGCGCCGAAGACGTGCTCGCCATGCAGCCGGACGGCATCTTCCTGTCGAACGGCCCCGGCGATCCGGCGGCAACCGGCGAATATGCCGTGCCCGTGATCAAGACGCTTGTTAAGGCCGATATCCCGGTCTTCGGCATCTGCCTCGGCCATCAGATGCTCGGGCTGGCCCTCGGCGCCAAGACCGAGAAGATGCACCAGGGCCATCATGGCGCCAACCATCCCGTCAAGGATCACACGACCGGCAAGGTCGAAATCGTCTCGATGAACCACGGCTTCGCGGTCGACTCGAAGTCGCTGCCCGATGGCGTTGAAGAGACTCATATTTCGCTGTTCGACGGCACCAATTGCGGCCTGCGCGTGCTCGGCAAGCAGGTGTTCTCCGTCCAGCACCATCCGGAAGCCTCCCCCGGCCCGCAGGACAGCCACTATCTCTTCCGCCGCTTCATCAACATGGTGCGCGAGAAGAAGGGCGAACCGGCGCTCGCCGAACGCTGATTCAAGAACTGCCGATTTCGCAAAGGCCCGCTAAACCGGCAGCCACCAACGTGATGTGGAATCTGTTGATCTTGAAGGCAGCAAGGAGAGGAAGGACCGCTATCTGCCGAAGCGGTCTTTTTTCGTTATAGAGGAATAAGGCCGCGTTGCGCCAAAAGCCGCCATTCCGCCTCATGCGGGTGATTAGATCACGAATTCCTCCTCGTACGTTTGTGGTGCGGGAACGACCGTAACCTCCACCGGAACGATCCAATTGGCCGCGTAGCTCTCGCAGTCGGAACGCTGGAGGTCGGGCTGCACGCACCCCGCACCATCGATCGCGCGACATCGCAGTATATATCGCCCCGCTTCTTCAGGGGTCCACATGTACTCCCACAAGCGCCATGCGAAGGGACGTTCTGTTTCGAGGAGCCTCCCCTCGCGCCAGCCCCTGCCATCTCCGGTGCAGACCTGCACCTGCCGGATAACAGCCTCTCCGCTCCAGGCGGCTCCGAAAATCCGATACGGTTGGCCGGCGACGAGACGCGCGCCCTGCACGGGACGCGCGATCTGCGCTTTGACCTCCATCTCCGCGAGGGGGACCAGCCTGGGTTCCCCGAGGCTGCGCTCCCAACGGAAATAGTCGCGCGCCTGCCAGTAGCCAAGGAACGGTTGCTCCACAACCGTGATATCAGTGATCCACTTGACCCAAGCCATGCCGAACCAGCCACCCACGACCGCGCGCAGCGGGTAGCCGTGATCGCGCGTCAACGGCTCCTCGTTCATCGAATAGGCAAGGATCGTGCTGTCAGCGACGGCCTTCTCAAGCGGCAAACTGCGCGCAAAAGCGATGGGGCCTGGAGAAGCCGTTTTCTTGTTCGTGTCGACGACGCCGCTGTCTGCGCCTACGAGCAGAACCTCACGTGCGGTTCGCTTAACGCCCGCCATTTCTAAAATCTCGCGCAGAGGAACACCTGTCCACGCGGCATTGCCGACGGCTCCGTTCTGCCACTGCAACCCCTCCCTCGGCGGCACATAGTAGACGCGCCCGTTCCCTGCGCACTCGACGACGGCAGTGAACGTCGTGCTCCGCATCGCCTTGATGCTGTCGAGGTCAAGTTCGATCGGCCGCTCCACCGCCCCGCCAACGCGCAATCTCCAGTCTCGCGCATCGAGGTCCGGCGACGGGAAATGGTTTCGTACGAAGAACAGCTCGGTTGGGATCAGCCAATCGGAGAGTGACGCAAACGGAAACTCGATATTCTCAGGGGATTTCTGTCGAACTATTAGACTGGGTTGCTCTGGTGTCGGCATCGTCCTCGTCTCCCCTTCCAAGAGCACAACGTTGGCACTCGGGTCGCGCGAATTCCGGTTTGATCACACCGCCCCTCGCAGTGCGTCTGTCGCGTTCCGTCTTCGGCCCCATTCTAGCACATACCGCACGTTCCTCGGATCGACCTCGAACGGCAGCAAAAGGCCCGAATGCTGCTATGGGCCCCACGTCTCTTTCGCGCCCACATGTCCGGAGGCTGGCGGCACCTACACCATCAAGAACGTTGTCGACAACGGTCTCGAGGGCAGTCGCGGAATGCTTGGCAACAGACCAAGTTCCACAAAACTGCGGCTGAGCTCGGCGCAGGTTACACTGGAATCACGGTGGGCGCACAGGTGACAGCTACGGGTGTAACCAACGCGAACATCGATCCATCGGCTTGCAAGGGCGTCGATCCAATTATCACCGCATTCTGGGGAGGCCGATGCCTGTAGAGGCGACAACCCGCGCGAACGTGAGCCTACGACCCAGGCTTGTGACAAAGTCGATCGAGCGTGTCTCGAAGTGCGGCGGCGGCCTGATCGCGCTCATCGGTAGACATAAGCTCGGGCTCAGCTTCCAATCTCAGGTGCGGCAGTGCGGTTCGGACGGTACGACGGCTGCGGACCAGATTTTCCTTCAGATCGACCACGCGATAGGTGGCGACCGGATAGGCTATTCCCTTTACGTGGACATGCCCCAGTTCCTCACACTCGATCGTGTCCTTCACTTGCGCAAACGTCTCATAAGAAATGAGAACGGTGCCCGGCGACGCTTCCTGCTCAAGACGCGAGGCGAGATTCACGGCGCCGCCGATTATCGTGTAATCCATCCGGTCCTCGCTGCCGAAGTTGCCCACAGTGCAGTAGTCTGTGTGAATGCCAATGCGGCAGCGCAGCGGTGTTTCAATTCCGATATCGCGCCAGATTTCCCCAAGCTCGCTCATTCGCTTTTGCATGGCGAGAGCCATCTGCACGCAGGCGAGCGCGTCATCCTTGACGCCGCGGGTTTCCGGATCGCCGAAAAACATCAGGATGGCGTCTCCGACATACTTATCGATCGTCGCGCCGTGATCTGAAGCAATCTTCGACATTTCCGTCAGGTAGTGATTGAGGAGCTGTGTGAGATCCTCGGATTCCATTTTGTCTGTGGTTTCGGTAAAGCCGGCGATATCGGAGAAGCATATCGTCAGCTTCTTCCGCTGGCTGGCGATCCTGACGTCCTGGCGGCCGGTGAATATGGAGTTATACACTTGCGGCGCCAGGTATTTCGCCAGCTTGCTGGAAAGCGCCTCGAGAGCTACGGATTTCTCGGCAAGGTTTTCCTCCCGTTGCTTCAGCTCGGTGATGTCCGAGTAGACGGCCACCGTGCCGCCAGCCGTGATCCGCCGCTCGCTAATCATGATCCATCGCCCGTCGCGACGCCGCTGCACCCACGTTTCACCAGGGTTGCGATGTCGCGAAAGCCGCTCGGCAACCCACTCCTCGACTCGCCCCTCAGCATCCTTGATGTAGCCGCCCTCGGCGGACCGGCGAACAATCTGCTCGAATGTCGTGCCGGGTGTCATTTCCTCCAGGCCGGCGTACAACAGCTCGCGGTAGCGGCTATTGCTTAGCACGAGCCTGTCCTCGCCATCGTACAGAGCGAATCCTTCGGAGATGCTCTCGATGGCATCCACAAGCCGCTGGCGCGCTTCCGCAACCTCGCGCAGGCTGTTTTCCTCCACCTCGACCGCAGTATCCCGGAACAGCCTGAGCGCCCCGGCCATGCGGCCGATTTCGTCGCGGCCTCCGGCGGGCATCTGCGCATGCAGATTGCCGCCCGCAATTGCCAGCATGCTTTGGCTTACCTCTCCCAGACGGGCGAGAAGGCTGCGGTCGACATAGAGCCAGACAACCAGAACCGAACTCAGGAGGCTTAGAAGGGCGGAGCCAAGGACAATGCCGGTGCCGTAGCGCCGGACGACCGAGGCTTCGAGAGCGGACGCGGCGATCTCATGGTTTGCCTTTGCAACCAGGCGATCGACGGCCGCGGTAAGGTCGCGCGATAGCCGGCTGTTTTCAGCCAGAAGCTTTTCGCCCTGTGCAAGGACAGCAAACTCGTCCTGTCGTACCTTCGGGATCCCGTTCTCACCGTCGGTCAGCGACTTCAACTCGTCCAACCGTTGTTGGAAGCGGGTCCGCAACTTTTCGTCGATCTCGGTGGAGACCGTTTCGAGTACGGCGAGCGACCGGCGGAGCGGAAACAGGATCAGCTTCAGATCTCCCGGCGTATGCGCGTTGGCAGTTTTGACCAGCGCGTCGTTGACTGCTGAGATCTCCTGTTGCGCCCTCTGCTGGGGGATGTAGGCCGCGATTGCCTTGACCAGGTCGCTCGTCGCCGCAGCACGCGCGTCGGGTGGCGCGGCGGAATCAGCCACCGCTGCGCGCCACTGGGGAACCTTGGAGTTCATCACGACGATGCCGGGCGCGAGGAGACGCTGACTTGCATTTGTCGTGTCCGATAAGCGGCGCAGCAACGCCTCCTTGCGCTGAACCATGGTAAGGCGAACGGCCACAAGATAGTCGAGAGCATCGAGGTTTCGTCGTAGACCAATCACGGCGTCTTCGATTTCAGTCACCGCCGTCGCGCTGAATGCGGTGCCTTTAAGTGCGGCGAGCAACTCTTCGAGACGCCCCATCTCGACTCCGATCGCAGCCGAGACCTCGTTGTGCTGAACCGTGCTGGTCGCCGCCAGCACTGACGGCGCGGTGGAAGCAACCCTCTCAGCCTGGCGCGACAGTTGGAGAGAAGCGAGCGCCGTCGGCACCCGTTCCTTGGTGATGCGATCGACCACGTCGCCGACCTGAAGGAAGGCATAGAGAGCTGCGCCAGTCGCGAGCACTGCGAAGGTGCTGATGCCGAAGAAAGCGAGCAACAAGCGCCCGCGTATGCCGACGCGTTCAAACATAGCGGCAACCGCAAGGTCTGGCTTGCGCAGCCACTAAAGTCTGCACAGACTGGTCTAAAGCGATCCACCCGGCCGGCGGTTGACTATTCCAGCGGCACGTATTCGCCTCCCTTCCAGACATACCAAATCCAGCTTTGAACGGTGAGGTCGCCCTTGTCGTCGAAATCGACCCGGCCCATTACCGTTTCGAATTGATTACCTTGCATTGAGGCGATCACCTCTTGCGGCTTTAGAGAACCGGCCTTCTTCACCGCCTGCGACCAGACCTGGACGGCGGAGTAGCTGAGCAGCGTGTAGCCTGCGGGCTCGAAATTCTCGGCACGGAAACGCTCGACGACTTGAGCCGCCTGAGGGACGCGCCGTGGGTCCGCGCTAAACGTGAAGAGCGTACCCTCGGCGGCAGATCCGGCGATCAGTGCAAAGTCCTCGCTTGCCATGCCATCGCCTGAGACGAGTTGAAGTGCGTAGGCGCGGTCTCGCGAAGAGCGAACCATAAGCGCGACCTCGGGCAAATACCCACCAACATACAACACGGCGATGCCGGCGCCCTGTAACGCCGAGATCTCGGCCGTATAGTCGTTCTTCCCAGGGGTGAAGGCCTCGTAGATCGCTTCGGTGACACCCCGCATATTCAACTGCTTTCTGGTCTCGTCGGCGAGCCCCTTCCCATAGGTGGTGTTGTCGTGAAGGATCGCTATTTTCTTGTCACCCCAACGATCGGCCAAATAGTTGCCGGCTACCGCGCCCTGCGCGTCGTCGCGACCAATGACGCGGAAAACATTGGCACGACCTTGTTCGGTCAACAGCGGATTGGTCGAACCCGGTGAAATCTGTAGAATTCCCGCGGCCTCGTACACCTTGGATGCCGGGATCGAGGCCTGGGAACAGTAATGCCCGGCGACGAGCACCACACCGTCAGCCACCAGCTTCTGGGCGGCCGCCACAGCCTGCTCGGGATCGCAAAAGTCGTCGACCGTGATGAGTTGCACCTGGTGCCCGAGCACGCCGCCAGTCGCATTGATGTCGGCCACCGCCATCTCTGTGCCGCGCTGCATCTGCTCCCCGATCCAGGCGAGCGGTCCTGTGACCGGGCCTGCCGCTCCGATCAGGATCTCCGCCCGCGCTAGACTGCCAAGCGAAACGACGAGCGCGACGATAGCTGCAGTGATGCTGCTGCGCATGGTGTACCTCCTTGACAGCATACGCCAATTTAGTCCCGGCCGACAGCCCCCGCGCAGGCGCAGATATCTCCGCCATTCTGCAGCGCACTTGCCTCTTATCTCTATGGGCTGGTCAGGAGTTGACGTTCCTGCGGGCGTCAAAGTTCTTGCCGCCAAGGGCTGGGATTGGCGCCCTAAGCAGACATAGGAAGCAATGCCGTCACTCTGGAACACGACGGCGTCAGGAAGCGGTCGCCGCGCAATTTCTGACCGGACGTCTTCGCTTCCATGTTGACCTTAACCAGACTTGAGGAATTACAAACGCCCCGCGGACATCCGATGCAGGAGAAAATGGATGAGCGGAGCTTTCTTTCGTGTCGACAAGTTCGTCGTGCCGGCTACGGCGCGCGAGAAATTTCTCATCAAAGTGATGATGACCCATAAGCTGCGGGAG
Organism: Rhizobium sp. M1; assembly: GCF_002531805.1. Lineage (NCBI taxonomy): Bacteria > Pseudomonadati > Pseudomonadota > Alphaproteobacteria > Hyphomicrobiales > Rhizobiaceae > Rhizobium > Rhizobium sp. M1. The sequence goes on from NZ_NWSW01000011.1 coordinate 196,249, forward strand.
GCACAGGATGGTGTCATCGATCACAGCGTGCTGGAGCAGGTTCTATAACTCGCTATTACCGCCGATCACCACACTCTCACCAAGCGGGGCTGAAAGCCGCCGATTCTACGCTACAGCCCGAGATATTTTGAAAATCAGCGACGACGGCAGAAAGCAGCCTTACCCGTCATCACATCGCCGCCACGCCTCCATCGGCTTCGAATCCTGTCGATGTCAGTGAATCATGCTCGGCCATGCGCGACGACGCGATAGCCCTTCGACAGAAAGAAAATCATCTGCGCGTCCCAGTCGTCGAGCTGAGCGGCCAGCCATGGTGAAAAACAATCGGCTGGCGTCCTTCGGACCCCAATCCTAGTAGAAAATCTGTACGTCGTCGTCGGTTGTGACGAAGCCCATGGTTGTGGAGTGTCGTGGGTGGCAGGCCCCGCGGCATGCGCGGTGGCCCAGCGGAAAGGAGAAGCTTGCGGCAAGCGCCGATGCCGAGATCAGGACGTCCCGGCGATTGAGCGGCAGGCCAAGGGGAAGGGAGGGAGGCATCGAGGAGTCTCCGCGAATTATTCAAAAAGCGGCGCGGTGGGATCATACGCAATTGCCACACATGAGCGAGCTTGTTTCGGCAGAAGGCTTCGCTGTGAGGTCAGGATGGCAAAGGTCGAAAAAGCGATCAATTCCGCCTCTCACCGAAATGCTCGCCATCCCGGCCCGGATCAGCTCTCGCTGGGCACAGGCGTCTTGAGGAGTTGTTGCTCCCACAGGAAGGCGATGCCGCTGCCGCCGAAGTGCTGGATGAGAATCTCGGTCAGCTCTTCGACATGCTCGGTGCGCGCCCAGTCGCGCTGCCATTCGCCAGCGAGCGCCATCACGGTCATCATGTTTGCGCCAGCCGCGATCATCCGCTGGATGGCGATCTGGTGGGACTCGGTCGAAACGCCACCCGACGCATCGGTGATCACGGACACGTCCCAGCCTTCGCCGAGGGCTTGGATGACAGGCATTGCGACGCAGACTTCGGTCCAAAGGCCTGCGATAATCAGTTGCTTGCGCCCGGTCGCCTTGACCACGTCCACCACCTTTTCGTCCTGCCAGGTGTTCACCCAAGTCCGGTCGATCACTTCCTGCTCCGGGAAGACGTCAGTGATCTGCTTGAAGAGGAGGCCACCACGACCCGCGATCACGCTGGTGAGAATGGTCGGAACATTGAAGGCTTTTGCTAGCTTCGCCAGCGCGGTCGTGTTGTTGACCACAGCTTGCGGATCGTGGCTGTTCAGATTCGCGAGCTGATAGGGCTGATGGTCGATCAGAACGAGGACCGAATCTTCGGGACGAAGAAGAGAATCGAGGCCATTGCGAGGGATCATCAAGAAATTCCTTTCTCTGCCGTTGTGGACGGCGGTGGGTTCGCAGGAAACATGCGCCAGCGGGCGACGTTGCCTGGACGCAATTTGCCGTTCCCTTCGATGGTGCAATAGTGCCAAAGTCGGACTAGCTGTGTCGCGAAACGAGGAACGCCGAATTGGACATCGAAGATCTACAGACATTCGTTGCCGTAGCCGATGCCGGGGGTATATCGGCCGCCGCGCGTCGGCTCGGCGTCTCCAAGTCAATCGTCAGCCGTCGGCTCTTTCGGATTGAAGCGGAGCTTGGCGTCCAGCTTCTTGCGCGGACGACCCGCGGCGCCGCACTCACGGAAGCGGGAATCACGTTCAGGGACCATGCGGCCCGGGCCAGCGCCGAGATCGATACCGCCAGGGAAACGATCCTCCCCACCGGCGAGCTGCGCGGCCGTTTGAGGGTCGCAATGCCGCTTACTTTCGGCCCAACCCACTTCGCCCCCGTGCTCGCGGAAATGGCGCGTCTGCACCCGCAGCTTCACATCCATACCTCCTACAGCGATCGCTTCGTCGATCTCATCGCAGAGGGTTTTGATTGCGCGATTCGGGGTGCCTACCTCCAAGACTCAAACCTGATCGCGAAGCGTGTCGGGCCGATCCATGGAAAGCTTGTCGCCAGCCCGGCCTACATCAAAGCGCACGGTTCTCCTGAGACGGTAGAGCAGCTCGTCAACCATCAGGCCCTCATGCAGGGAACGGAAGCCTGGCAGTTCATGGATGGCAACAAGATCGTCACGGTTCAGCCGCAGGGCAAGTTCAAGGCCGACAGCGCCACGGCGCTTGCCGCGGCGGCGGCGGCAGGTCTCGGCATCGCATGGCTCCCCGATTGCATCACGCATGAATATGTGGCCACTGGCGCATTGGTTCCGATCATGACGCGCTATCCGGTCCCTCCGGGGGCCGCGTATGTCGTACGCCCGCCGAGCCAGCATCCCACCCGCAAAGTGCGGGTGCTCACCGAAATGCTGACTGAGTACTTCAAACGGAACCCGGAACTTTGGGGTGTGGATAGTTAAAACGCGAACTTTCTTGGCCTCGCTCTCCAGAAGCGGACTATCAGTTCACGGCCCCAAGCCGGTCGTTCCTTCACGTCGAGCCCACCGATTGCTGTGGCGCACAGTTGCTATCCAGCTGTCGAAACCCGCCATATAGGAAGCAATGCCGTCACCCTGGAACACGACGGCTTCAGGAAGCGGTCGCCCCGTAATTTCAAGATAGTGACCGGACGTCTTCGCTTCCATGTTGACCTCAACCATACTTGAGGAATTACAAACGCCCGCAGACATCCGATGCAGGAGAAAATGGATGAGCGGAGCTTTCTATCGTGTCGATAAATTCGTCGTGCCGGCTGCGGCGCGCGAGGAATTTCTCGTCAAAGTGATGATGACCCACAAGCTGCTGGAAGCACAGGAAGGTTTCATCGATCACAGGGTGCTGGAGCAGGTCGCCGGTCCCGGCGAATTCAATTTCGTCACCATTGCCGAATGGGAAAATACCGAGGTCGTCGAGCGTGCGCGGGCAGCCGTCGCCGCTGCCCACAAGGCCGCCAATTTCGATCTGCAGGAGATGTTTGCCCGTCTCGGCATTCGCGCCGATATCGCCAGCTACAAGCCCGTCGCCGCCTAAGGCCGGAAGGCCGGCTCAAGAGCCGGCCATCGCGCTTTCCCGGCGAAGGAGAAGATAGAAGCGTGCGCAGAGCATGACGGCGGCAGCCGCCAGTCCGACGAGGAAGCCGAACCAGATGCCGATGCCGCCGAAGCCGAGCGGGAAGGCAAAGGCCCAGGCGAGGAAGAAGCCGATCGGCCAATAGGCGATCAGCGCCATGATCATCGGCACGCGCGCATCTTTCAGGCCGCGCAGCAATCCATTGGCAATCACCTGCAGCCCGTCGACGAGCTGGAAAAGCCCGGCAACGACGATCAGCGGCCCGGCATAGGCCAGCACTTGCGGCGCCTCAGGCGAGTTGACGTCGAGAAACCAGCTGCCGAGGAATTGCGGCATGGTGGCAAAGAGCACCGAACCCACCGCCGAGATGGCGCAGGCAATGACAACAACCATAATCGAAGCGCGCACCAGCCCGTCATAATCGCCCTGCCCGTGCGCGACACCGATGCGCACCGTCGCCGCCTGGCTGAGACCGAGCGGGATCATGAAGGCGATCGAAGCCCATTGCAGGGCGATGCCGTGCGCGGCGAGTTCGATGGTGCCGATATAACCCATCAGAAGCGACGCGACCGTAAACAGACTGACCTCGGCAAGCACGGTGACGCTGATCGGGAAACCGAGGCGGAGGACCTCCAGCAGCGCGTGCCAGTCCGGCTTCCAAAACCGCACAAAGATCTCGTAGCGCCGCGTCTCTTCCCGCCGCTGGACAAAGACGAGGATGAAGAGGAAGCCCGCCGTCTGTACGACCACCGAGACGATCGCCGCACCCTCGAGCCCCATTGCCGGAAAGCCGAAATGGCCGAGCACGAGGGCGTAGGCGAAGATCGCATTCATCACCAGCGTGACGATGGTGACGTTGAGGATGATGCCCGCCTTGCCGATGGCGCTGACGAGGGCCCGCATCACGTTGAAAAGAAGGGCCGGCAGCACGCCGAATTGGCCAATCATGATATAGCCGTGGGCGAGCCTGGCCACCTCCGGCTTCTGCTGTGCAAAAAGCAGGATCTGTTCCGCATTGAAAAAGGCCGGTTGCGCGATGATCCAGAATCCGATCACCACCCAGAGCCCCATGCGCAGCGATCGGCGCACCGAGACGACGTCGCCGCGGCCATAGGCCTGCGCCACCATCGGAATGACGGCGATGGCAAAGCCCGAACCGAAGATCAGGATCGTGAACAGGAACTGAGCCGACAGCACCATGGCCGCCAGCTGCTCGGCGCCGAGACGCCCGACGATCATCACGTCGGTCGTGTGTATGCCAAGCTGAGCGAGCTGGGCGCCGACCAGTGGAATGCCGAGCGCCAGCGTCGCACGGAAATGTGCGCTCCAGCGATTATCGTTTGTCGGCGCAAGCCTGCGCGCGTCGATCGGCGTGTCCATGACACCAGTCCTGTGATTGAAATCTGCAACGCCGCCTAATGAAGCGGCAAAATATCATTCGGACTTAGATCAAAGCCTCGCAAAGAACTACCCCAGAACGGGAAGATGATGAAAAATTCATCATGACATCACTATTTCTGATTGATCAGCCCGCCGCTTCCAGCGCCTCGGCCGGCTCACGGAGCCTAACCCTGGTGAGGAATACACCGGCGGCCAGCAGGATGAGCACGGCGGCGGTGAGATAAGGCGCACCGGCAAAGGTGACGGGCGCCTCGGGCCGCGTGAAATAGCCGAACATCTGCGTGAAGATCAGCGGCCCGACGATCGTGGTGATGCTGCTGAGGCTGGTCAGCGCGCCCTGCAGCTCGCCTTGCGCCGAAGGCGGCACTTTGCCGGCGGCGATGCTGCGCAGCGGCGGATCGGCGACGTTTTCGATGACGGTCGCGACGATGACGACGTAGACGACCCACCCCTCCCAGGCGAAGGCATAGCCGGTCAGTCCCGCAGCCGAGAAGCACAGGCCGAGGAGAGCGGTCTTCCACTCGCCGAGCAGGGGCACGATCCGCGGCAGGACGAACCCCATGACGAGCGCGGCACCGATCCCGTAGATACCGAGCGACAGACCGATCTGCCCCTCGCTCCAGCCGTAACGATAGGTCGAGACGAACGACCAGACGGAGGGATAGACGGCATGCGCCAGGAAAAACAGGAACATCACCAGGCTGACCCAGCCAATGCCGGGGTAGTGGCGCATCTGGCGAAGCGCGCCGAGCGGGTTGGCGCGCTTCCACTCGAAGCGGCGGCGGTTCTTCGCTTCCAGCGTTTCCGGCAGCAGGAAGCAGGCGGCGATGAAATTGAGGAGCGACAGCGCTGCCGCGCCAAGGAACGGCACACGCGGTCCGAACTCGCCGAGAACGCCGCCGATGACGGGGCCGATGGTGAAGCCGACGCCGAAGGCGATGCCGATCAGCCCGAAATTCTTCGCCCGGTTCTCCTCGGTGCTGATATCGGCGATGTAGGCCGAGCATGTGGCGAAGCTGCCGCCGCTGATGCCGGCAAGCACGCGGCCGACGAACAGCATCCAGAAGCTGGTGGCGATGCCGCAGATGAAATTGTCGATCGCAAAGGTCAGCACCGACAATAAAAGGATCGGCCGGCGGCCGAAACGGTCCGACAGGTTTCCGAGCAGCGGCGCGAACAGGAACTGCATGCCGGCATAGACGAGCATCAGCCAGCCGCCGTCGATCGCCGCATCGCTGACGCTGCCGCCGGTCAGTTGCTCCAGATAGGCCGGCAGCACCGGCATGATGATGGCGATGCCGATAATGTCGAGGAAGAGGATGATGAAGACCAGGAAAAGGCCGCGGCGAACGAATTTCGGGTCAAGCATGAGGCATCTCTACAGCGATTGTTTCTGAAAAGACGATCTCGTCGCCGCTCAAGTGACATAGCTCAGAAAAGAAAACGAAACAATCCGTGAACATTTCAAAGTTTTTGATGCAGCTGTACGGGAAGTTCATGAAATCCCTCAACCGCCGGGCGGCGATCACGGCGACGACGCGCTGCTGCCGGCGGGCGTTATCCCGAACATATGCTGCGGCATATGGATAGTGAGAAGTAAGTATGGGCCGAGAGGCCCGAAGCGAAGGTCCTGCCGTGAGGCCCCCTCATCCGCCTGCCGGCACCTTCTCCCCGAG